>JAFYOK010000211.1 GCA_017560175.1 Clostridia bacterium
CGAAGGCTGGCCTGCAATCATCCGCGCCGTCAATACTGTCGACGCTATGACAGCCACCATCGAAGAGATCCCCTACGCAGTTCTGCACCACATCACCGACCGTATCACACATGAGGTCGAGGGTATCAACCGCGTCTGCATGGATCTGACACCCAAGCCCATCGGCACAATCGAATGGGAATGATTTCCAATATTTGGAAGTTGTAAGATAGTTATTAAAACCACCGTAAATTATGGAAAACCATAGTTTACGGTGGTTTTTTGTTATTGTTTTGTAGATATGATCAAATGATCCGTGATAAACTCAGATGATTTCTTTGACCAATCCTCAGTCACCTTCGGTGACAGCTCCTTTCAAAAGGAGCCTTTTGGCTTTACAGTTGTGATAAAATCGGCAATATATGATTTGCCTGTCAGATGAGGATAGCTTTTTTGAAAACTATCCCCCAATCGTCCAAACTGACAATGCAAAAAAGAAAACTTGTAAAGGATTTGTGAAGAAAAAGCATGGAAAAGAGGGAAAAGCATGGTATAATGTAAAGAACAAAAGAAAAGGAGATGTATAATGGAACAGTTCTTCAAACTGAAAGAAAGAGGCACGTCGGTCAAAGTAGAGTGTATTGCCGGCATGACTGCTTTCTTCGCCATGGTCTATATTCTGATGGTCAATGCCAATATGTTTGCCAATCCCTTTGGTGATGGCTCCAACCCGCTGGGGGTTTCCTACGGTGCCATTTATATTGCGACTGCCATTTCCGCCGTTGTCGGCACCATCTGCGCAGGCCTCTTGTCCAACCTGCCTCTGGTACAGGCCAGCGGTATGGGTCTTAACGCATTCTTCGTATATACCGTCTGTATCGGCTTTGGTCTGTCCTATGCCAATGCGCTGGTTCTGATCTTGGCCGAAGGTCTGATCTTCATTCTGTTGACCGTCACCGGTCTGCGCAAGAAGATTTTCGAATCTCTGCCCGATGCGGTCCGTGTCGCTATCCCCGGCGGTATCGGCCTGTTTATCGCACTGCTGGGTCTGCAGAATGCCGGCATCGTTGTTCCCGACACCTCCACCTGTGTCGACCTGGCTTCCTTTAACCTGCTGGTCCAGCGCTGGGAGAGCATCATGCCCATGGTTGTTACCCTCTGCACCTTCCTGGCCATCGTTATCATGAGCCACAAGAATATCCGCGGCGCCGTTCTGATCGGTATTTTCGGCGGCATGGGTCTGTATTATCTGCTGGGCCTGACCGTCGACGGTTTCTATGAGGCTCTGCAGATCACCTTTGTCAGCCCCTTCCAGGCGTTCCGTGAGTTTACAGAGCAGTCGCTCTTCATCGTATTCAAAGAAGGTTTCGATTTCTCGGCTTATACTGCCCAGTACGGCAGTGCCAACCTGATTCTGACCATCTTCACCACCGGCCTGGCCTTCTGCATGGTCGATATGTTCGATACACTGGGCACACTGTATGCTGCCTGCGAGCGTGCCGGTCTGATGGATGAAAAGGGCGAACCTATCAACATGAACGAAGGTATGCTGTCCGACGCAGTCGCTACCACCATCGGTGCTATGTGCGGTACATCCACCGTTACCACCTTCAGCGAAGTCAATGCAGGTGTTGCAGCCGGCGGCCGTACAGGTCTGACTTCGGTTTTCTGCGGCATCTTCTTCTTCATCGCCATGTTCCTCAGCCCCATTGCTCAGCTGATCCCCAGCTGCACCACAGCGGCTGCGCTGATCTATGTCGGTTTCCTCATGCTGGTTTCGGTCAAGAACATCAACTGGGATGACCTGCGTGTTGCCATTCCCGCATTCCTGACCCTGGCCGTTATGCCCTTTACCTACAACATCTCTTACGGTATCGCCTTCGGTCTGATCTCCTACATTGTTATCAGCACCTTCTGCGGCGACTTTAAGAAGATCAAGGGCAGCTCCTGGGTCATTGCCGGTCTGTTCATCGCTATGCTGCTGCTGACACACTAAGCACAGACACATATTATATAAATAAATCCCTCCGTATTTGGTACGGAGGGATTTTTGTTTTATGGTGTTGTCAGATCTTCCATGACAGCGTGGAGGACAAAGCGGGCGTTGTCGAACTCGTAGCTGCAGGTGGAAAGGGTGAGGACAGCATCTTCCTCG
>JAFYOK010000212.1 GCA_017560175.1 Clostridia bacterium
CCCCCAAGGGAAGGCTAAGGCTCGGTGCCTTTTTTCAATAGCGTCGGAGACACCACAACATCCCGAAGGGATATTTCACATTTGCAACGCAAATATTTCATCCGCAAATGCGGATTTCACCCACCCGCAGGGTGGATTTCACTGCACCTAACAGGTGCTAAGCGCACCAAAGCCCGGAGAGGGGAACTCCGGGCTCTGATGTGGGGATGGGGATCTATACAAAACAAAGGGAGGATGGTTCGACATTCATCTGACCATCGAAACAGACATATAATGTCTTGGTTTCTCAAGCCAATATTTTATCAATTTGTTTTTCCACGGACATGCGCCGGGGAAAAACTCCCTAACCCGTGAGCAGCTTCGCAAAGCTGCCACGAAACCAGCCCGCAGGCTGGATCCTTTTGGGATGTGAAAACCAACGAAGTGTTTTCACACCCAGCTTAGTTTAGATATTCTGGAAATCTACAACTGCGTTGCCGTTTTCGTCGTACTTGACAGCGTCCTTATCCAGAGAGATCTCATCGATGGCCTTGAGGTACTCGGGGATAGAGTCGAACTGAGGCTTGTAGTTGGCGATGATCTCCTTAGCTGCTGCAGCTTCGTTGCAGAGCAGAGCATCTGTGACCAGCAGCTGTGCCTTTGCGGAGTTGACGCACAGACGGTTGGGGTCGGTGATGTAGTAGTCGATACCGTGGCCTGTGCCGCTTGCGCCTGCGCAGGAGAACTGGACGCCGGGCATGACGCATGTGATATCGCCGAAGTCAGAGGAGCCTGTGCCCCACTTTGTATAGTCGAACATAACGCGCTCAGCGCCGACCAGGTCGATGCAGCACTGCTCGATCAGCTTCATGAATGCATCGTCATGGATCTCGGGTGCGTAGCCGGGACGGTCGCACAGCTCAACGCCTGCGCCCATAGCCAGAGCAGCACCGGTCAGTGCGCGGTTGATCTTCTTGTTCTCGCGCTTGATGGCTTCCAGAGAGCCGCCGCGGACGTAGGACTCGATCTTCATCTCGTCGGGGATGATGTTAACAGCAACGTTAACGCCCATCATGATGGGATGGAAACGAACGGTATCCTTCTCCTGGAATGTTTCTCTCAGGTCGTTGCAGGCCTGCAGACCCAGCATAGCGGCATACTGTGCGTTGACGCCCAGGTGGGGTGCGCCGCCGGCATGGGAGGACTTGCCCTTGAACTTGATGGTCTTAGCCATGCAGCCGTTGGAGCCGTGGCTGCCTGCGAAATCATAAACATCGCCCATGTTGCCGCCATGGACCATCATAGCGATCTGGCAGTCGTCCAGAACGCCGCGGTGCATGAACTCGACCTTACCGCCGTTGTACTTGATGACGCCTTCCTTACGCAGATTCTCTCTGAACTCCAGCTGGATCATTTCTTCTGCGGGAACAGCGATCAGACGGATAGAGCCGCTCAGACCGTCCAGAGCACCGGGCTCCTTCAGACCTGCAGCGATACCCAGCAGGGCAGCAACCTGGCCGTGGTGGCCGCAGCAGTGTGTCATGCCGTTGACCGACTCGGGATGGTTGGCGATGTCCAGAGCATCCAGCTCGCCGAAGATGGCCAGCTTGGGGCCGGGCTTGCCTGTATCAATGTCTGTCCAGAAGCCGGGGATGTTGCCTGCAAGCTGCAGCTCATAGCCCAGAGCCTCGAACTTTTCTACCAGATAGTTATGTGCTTCCCACTCGGTATAACCGGTCTGGGGATGTGCCCACAGCCAACGCTCAGCGTCCAGGACCATCTGCTTATTTTTATCAACGTTATTAACGATCAGTTCCTGTCTGTTTGTCATGATAAATAAACCTCCGGTTTTATTTAAGTTTCATACAAGATGATAATAGCATAATAAAGCGGCAAATTAAAGCATTTATTTGCACTTTGTTTAATTTTCGTAGAATACTCCAAAGCATATTGTCTATATTGCATAGTTTCTGCTTCCGTTTTGCAGGGATGCTGTTTTGGTTGGCAACTTGACTTTATTTTACGAAAGTAGTACAATACTGGATATACCATCCAATTCCGCAGACCGAAGGAGGTTATCGTATGTCTGCATTCCCCGTAACGTTCTGGCTGCTCTGTGCCGCCGCGCTGCTGATCTCGTCCATCGGCTTCTATAAGTATGTCTATTTCATCTCGCTGGGCTACGGCTTCTCCATTGCCGGTCTGGGCGCTCTCATGCTGTGGCTCTTCCGTGACAGCCTGACCCCCGGCACCATCGCTGCCTGTGTCCTCTTTATTGTTTATGGTATCCGACTGGGCGGTTATCTGCTGGTGCGTGAGCTCAAAAGCAGCGCCTATAACAAGGCCATGAAGACCGAGATCAAGGACGGCTCCACCATGGGCTTTGGTGTCAAGTGTGCCATCTGGATCACCTGCGCCGCCCTCTATGCTCTGCAGGTCTCGGCTGTACTCTATCGTCTGCACAACGGCAGCGGCACCGATACCCTCTGCTGGATCGGCTGTGCGGTTATGGCTTTCGGCCTGGTCTTCGAGTCGATCGCCGACCTGCAGAAGAATGCATCCAAGAAGAAGAACCCCAAGCGCTTCTGCGATACCGGTCTCTTCACCATCGTCCGCTGCCCCAACTACCTGGGCGAAATGATTTTCTGGACCGGTGTTCTGCTGTCGGGCATCAATGTCCTCCGTGGCTTCGGCCAGTGGGCCATTGCCCTCACCGGCTACATCGGCATCATCTATGTCATGTTCAGCGGTGCGCGCCGCCTGGAAGTCCGCCAGAACAAGAACTATGGCAAGGATCCCGAATATCAGGCCTATGTCAAGAGCACACCCATCCTGCTCCCCTTCGTCCCCCTGTACAGCGTCGAGAAGTATACCTTCCTTGTTGCATAAGTAAACGAAAAGCACCTGTCCGGTTCGATCGGACAGGTGCTTTTTTGATGTATATGACAATGAAATCCGCTTTTCAGATAAAATCAAATCCGTACCTCTCCCGACGAAGTCGGATTTCATCACGAAGTGATTTCATCTCACACAGTGAGATTTATCCCGGACAAAGGACGGATTTAGTTAAAAAGAAAAAGCACTTGCTTTCGCAAGTGCTTTCATTGGTGGAGACAATGGGGCTCGAACCCATGACCTCTCGCGTGTGAGGCGAACGCTCTGACCAGCTGAGCTATGTCTCCTTAACCTATCATATGCAGTTTATCATACGCACGAAAAATATTTTGTCTGAAAAACAAACCTAAAGAAC
>JAFYOK010000213.1 GCA_017560175.1 Clostridia bacterium
CCTGGGCGATGCCACCACCGAGGTCTATGCAGGTGTCATGCGTCAGGCAACCGGCACAGGCGGCATCGATTTTGATTCCCTGTGGGTCATCATTCAGTCCCTCATCCTGCTCTATGGTGTCAGCGCCGTCTTCTCCTTTGGTCAGAGCTATATTATGAACGGCATCACCCAGAAGATCGGTTTCAACCTGCGCAGCGACATCAATGCCAAGCTGCATCGCCTGCCCATGGGCTATTTCGATGCCCGTACCCACGGCGAAGTTCTCAGCTATATCACCAATGATGTCGATACCGTCACCCAGGGTGTTGCCCAGAGCGTCACCCAGATCATCAGCTCGGTTGCCACCGTTATCGGTGTCCTTTACATGATGCTCCGTATCAGCGTTCCCATGACCGCTGCCATCCTGTGCGTTGTTCCCTTCTCGGGCATTATGATTATGCAGATCATGAAGCGCACCCAGCCACTTTTCAAGGCACGCCAGGGCGTTCTGGCCGGCGTTAATGGCATCGTTGAAGAAAGCTACGGCGGCCATACCGTCCTCAAGGCCTTCAACCACGAGGATGATTCCATCGCAGCTTTCACCGAAGAAAACGAGAAACTCTATAAGATTTCCCGTAAGAGCGAGTTCTTTGGCAGCTTCATCGGCCCCATCATGGATTTCATGGGCAACCTGACCTATGTTATCGTTGCCATTCTGGGTGCATGGTTGGCTTCCCGCGGCAAGATCACCGTTGGTAACATCCAGTCCATGCTGACCTATGCCAAGCGCTTCAGCCAGCCCATCAACCAGGTCGCCCGCATCAGTAACCAGCTGCAGTCGACCATGGCAGCTGCCGAACGTGTCTTTGGCCTGTTGGACGAAACAGAAGAGCCCGACCGTGAAGATTCCCCTGTCGATCCTTCCACCATCGAAGGTCGTGTCACCTTTGAAAATGTCCGATTTGGCTATGACCCCAACAAGGTCATCATCCACGATCTGTGTGCCACCGCCGAAACCGGCCGCACCATCGCCATTGTCGGTCCCACAGGTGCAGGCAAGACCACCATCGTCAAGCTGCTCATGCGCTTCTATGATGTACAGGGCGGTGCCATCAA
This sequence comes from Clostridia bacterium, assembly GCA_017560175.1. Classification (GTDB taxonomy): domain Bacteria; phylum Bacillota; class Clostridia; order Oscillospirales; family Butyricicoccaceae; genus RGIG1902. The sequence goes on from JAFYOK010000213.1 coordinate 1,096, forward strand.
GATCGATGGTTATGACATCCGCGACTTCAAGCGCAGCGATCTGCGTTCGGTCTTTGGCATGGTTCTGCAGGATACCTGGCTGTTCAGCGGTACCATCCGTGAAAATATCCGTTATGGCCGCCCTGAGGCATCCGACGAAGCGGTTTATGCCGCTGCCCGTGCTGCCCGTGCCGACCACTTCATCCGCGCTCTGCCCGAGGGTTATGATACCGTCCTCAACGAGGAAGGCACAAACATTTCTCAGGGTCAGAAGCAGCTGCTGACCATTGCCCGTGCCATCCTGGCTGACCCCGAGATCCTCATTCTCGATGAGGCCACCTCCAGCGTCGATACCCGTACTGAGATCCAGATCCAGAAGGCCATGGATACCCTCATGGAAGGCCGTACCAGCTTCATCATCGCCCACCGTCTGTCGACCATTCGCGGCGCCGACCTCATTCTGGTCATGCGCGACGGCGATATCGTCGAACAGGGCGACCATGAGACCCTGCTGCAGAAGGGCGGCTTCTATGCCGACCTCTACAATGCCCAGTTTGAAAACGCAGCAGATAACTAAGCAATATCCCCGACAGGCACCGGAAACGGTGCCTGTTTTCATATTTGTCATCCCGAGCTTGTCGAGGGATCTCACACCGAGCAAAGAAGGTATTATTGGTTTGGCGTGAGATTCTTCGACTCCGCTGACGCTTCGCTCAGAATGACACCGGGAAGTGCAGGCGGTTTTACGAAAAAATTTGGAAATCCGGGAACATTCCCCACCGCGTGGAAGTCTATATTTCGGATAAATAAAAACAAAGGGGAGTGCTGCAATGTTTAGAAAGATCTTTTTTGGTGCCGTTCTGCTGGGGCTGACCTACAGCCTCTATACGCTGCTCTGCGGAGATCCGTTTGCCCGGGGGTGCGAGGTTTCGGTGGAGTCCATGAAACCGACATCTGCACAGCTGGCCGACCGCTGGATCGATATGACAGCCGAGGGGAATACCGTGGTTCTGTATGATTACAGCCAGAATCCCGATAATACCTATACCACCGTCTATGCCACAGCCTCTTATAAGCGCGGTGTGCTCAAGGTGCGTTCCCGTCATAATGGGGCGATCAATGATATGCATACAACCGGCAACTGTGTTAAGATCACCATTACCCTGCCCGAAGGCTTGACGATCGATGACCTGCAGGAAGTCGAAGTCAGATCTTCTGAAGATGGCGGCAACCGTATGATGGTCATTCATCCGCTGGGATAAAATAAAATCGAAGGCCGCCCAATCTGACATTGGGCGGCCTTCTTGCATTTTGAGGGAAGCTAAAATATAATAAAGTTATCTATGTACCGAAAGGAAAATGCATCATGCGCGTTGACCATAAACATCTGACCGACCATTGCGCCGCTCTGCTGGAAGCGGCCGGTGCTTGCCCCGACCATGCCCGTATCACCGCCGAGGGTCTTGTGGAGGCCGATCTCTGCGGCGTAGAGACCCATGGCGTCAGCCGTATGGAGGTCTATCTCAAGCGCCTGGAGGCCGGAGCCGTCCTTGGTGAAGGTGTATTTACCATTGTCAAGCAGTATGCCGGTGCCGCTCTCTGCGATGGCGGTGGTGCGCTGGGCCAGGTGACCGCCCGCAAGGCCATGGCATTGGCCATCGAGCAGGCCGGAACCGCCGGATGCTACACAGTATTTGTCCGCAACTCTTCCCACTACGGTATGGCTGCCACCTATGCCCGTATGGCTGCCGAAGCCGGCATGGTGGGTATCACCACCACCAATGCACCTCCGGCGCTGGCGCCCTGGGGCAGCTACCGGGCCTATTTCGGCCCCAATCCCCTGGCCATCGCCGTGCCCGGTAAAAACGGTACAGCCTTCTGCCTGGACATGGCCCCCAGTGTCATTCCCCGCGGCAAGCTGATGCTGGCCATCCAGAAGGGCGAATCCATCCCCGAGGGCTGGGCGGTGGACAAGGAAGGCAACCCCACTACCGACCCCAAGCTGGCCTGGGACGGCACATTGCTGCCCATCGGCGGCCCCAAGGGTGCAGGTCTGACCATGAGTCTCGATGTTCTTTCGGGCATCCTGCCCGGTGCGGCCTTCGGCCCCCACATCGGCAACCTCTTTAATGATATGAGCAAGACCCAGGATGTCGGCCATGTCTTTACGGTCATCGATCCCGAGCTGTTCACCGGCCGAGAGGTCTTTATCGAGCGAGTCGAGCAGATGTTGGCTGAGATCAAAGCACTGCCCAGAACACCCGGTACTGCCGAGATCTTTGCTCCCGGCGAGATCGAACTGGGCAGAAAGACCGATCGCATGGAGAATGGCATCGAACTGGCACAGAATACCTATGATTTCCTGGTGCGAAAGGCACGGGAATATGGCATAAAGGAGCAGATTTAACTATGGCTGATTATACAAAGCTGTTGGAAGGCGCATTCAAGGTCGTTCTGAGTAAGGGCGACGGTGCCATCCGCAAAATCGTTATCAATAAAAAGTCGGGCAAGAGCGGCGATTACTACCAGGCCGAGAAGTATACCGAAAAGCAGGTTTTCCACGAGAATATCGATGGAAACGGCCTGGAAGCCTATGTGGCGGCGCTGATCCCTGC
>JAFYOK010000214.1 GCA_017560175.1 Clostridia bacterium
CATGGAATAATCGACGGTCAGACTGCAGCTTTTGTTGACATTGAGGGAAGCGGCAAGGGAGCCGAAGGGCAGCAGCGCTAGCACCAACAGCAGGCAGCAGATGGAAAGAACAGATTTTCTCATACTTACTCTTCTCCTAAGCTTTCTTTCTTAACGGGGGCGAACATGACGTAAACGAGCAGTACCGCAATGATGGGCAGGGCCACCATAGGCATGACAACAAGGGGATCGATGCGATAGGCTTCGTTGGCAATATAGATATTGCGCTGCTGGGTGGCATCGATCTCGTGACCGCGCACCAGCAGGCGCTGGGTATTGATACCGTAAGGGGTACAGGTGAGCAGGGTGCAGTAGCTGCGATCCGGGATCAGACCGATAAGGCTGACATCGTCGGGTTCGACGATGCGGATCTGGTCGACTTCGTAGACGATGGTGCGGTCGAGGAAGGTGAAGGAAAAGGTATCACCGATCTCCATACGGTCGAGGTGGGTGAAGAGAACGGCGGTGGGCAGACCACGGTGGGCAGAAACAACAGCGTGGGTGTTGTTGCCGCCGACGGGAAAACTGGTGCCCTCCAGGTGTCCGACGGCGATGGCCAGAACGGCTTCGGAGGTGCCGTGGTAAATGGGGAGCTCCTGGCCGATCTTGGGAATGGAGATATAGCCCATCATGCCGGTGCCGCTGACATCAAGGACATCGCGGTATTGACTGCTGAGCTGGGGATAATCACGAAGGGCATAGGGGAGAGCGGCCAGATCGGCATTATATTGGTGGGCCGCATCGAAGATGGCGGTATAGTCTTCAGGCTTATAGGCGGCCAGCATGGCCTCGTAGTTGACGATGGCTTCCGACTGGGTTTTGGAGTTCCAGTAGCTGCTGATGGAGGGATATAACAGCACGGACAGGCCTATGAAAAATGTAACAAGTAGGATAATGGTGGATCTGCGGCTTTGCATAGGTCTCTCCCTGAGGCGCCACGGTGGTGGCGCAGTGATATTCGCCTGACGGCGAGTGATATTGCCGCCGAGCGGCAGTGGTATTGTGCTGTGCACAGTGATATATTTGCCTGTGGCAAATGTTATGGTGTCTGCGACGCAATGGATAAAAGGCAGAATACATTGATCTGAATGTGAGATCCTTCGACTTCACGCTGATTCCCTCAGAATGACAAGGAAGCTATATTGTCATTCCGAGCTTGTCGAGGAATCTCACACCGAGATCAAAAGCCTTATTATTAAAAAAGATGTACGGCTGACGCCGTGAAACAATAGACAACTCATCAGTCATCCTTCGGATGCCAGCTTCCCTTACACAGGGAAGCCTTCAGAGCGGAGCTTCTGATATATACCTTATTTTATAAATCCCCGGCGGGGGCGGAGGCTCCCGCCGGGGTGGGGATGATTTATCCTGTTATGGGAATCAGAACGGAATTAGTCCTGGATCATGCCCATACGCTTCTTGGTGACCAGCAGAACGCCGGCAGCCAGAACCACGGCCATGCCGCAGCTGATGAAGAGCATGGTGCCCATACCGCCGGTCTCGGGCAGC
>JAFYOK010000215.1 GCA_017560175.1 Clostridia bacterium
ATGGACAGACCCTGGAAGCCCATGAATGCGATGGACAGCAGGGAAGCGGCGACGAGGGCGATGGGGAAGCCTGTGAAGCACTTGGGGTACTCGGCATATTCCAGACGCTCACGGATGGATGCAAAGAGGACGATGGCCAGAGTGAAGCCCAGACCGGCAGCAAAGCCATAGATGACCGAACCGATGAAGTTGAGGCCGCTGGAGACGTTGAGGTTGGCAACACCCAGAACGGCGCAGTTGGTGGTGATCAGAGGCAGGTAGATGCCGAGGGATTCATACAGGGCAGGCATCGACTTCTTGAGGAACATTTCGATGAACTGAACGAGGGCCGCGATGATCAGAATGAAAACGACGGTCTGCATATAGGCGTAGGTGTCGCCCAGAAGGTAATCGTTGACGATGGAGCAGACGGCCGAAGCAACGGTCATAACGAAGGTAACGGCAATGCCCATACCGGTGGCGGTTTCGACATTCTTGGAAACACCGAAGAAGGGGCAGCAGCCGAGGAACTTAACGAAGATGAAGTTCTCGATCAGGATGGCCGACAGGGAAAGGGAAAAATAATAGGTCAGCTGGCTCATTTAGTTTTCCTCCTTCTTGCTGTACTTATTGGTGAAATACTGGAATACGGCCATCAGGATGCCCAGGGTCAGGAAGCCGCCTGCAGGCAGGATAATCATGATGACGGGGGTGTAGCTCTCGGTGAAGACGGGAACGCCCAGCAGAGAGCCGGAGCCGATCAGCTCGCGAACGGCGCTGATCAGAGAGATGGCGATGGTGAAACCGACACCCTGGGTCAGACCGTCGATCAGCGAAGCGATGGGGCCGTTCTTGGAAGCGAAGGCTTCGGCACGGGCCAGGATCAGACAGTTAACGACGATCAGGGGGATAAAGATACCCAGAGATTCCGAAAGCTCGGGCAGCCATGCCTGCATCGACAGGTCGACGATGGTAACGAAGCCGGCGATGACAACGATGAATGCGGCGATACGGATCTGGTTGGGGATGATCTTACGCAGCAGGGAGATGACCAGGTTGGAACACATCAGAACGATGGTGACTGCCAGACCCATGCCCAGGCCGTTGGCCAGCGTTGTACTGACCGCCAGGGTCGAGCAAAGACCGATCAGCTGGACGAAGATGGGGTTATTGGTCAGGATGCCTTCTTTGAGCTGCTGTTTGAAGTTGTTCATAGATTAGCGTCCCTCCTCTGCAAGTGTAGCGGCGACTTCCAGCGCCTGGTTGACAGCATTGACAACGGCCTTGGAGGTCTTGGTTGCGCTGGTGACAGCCTGGATCTGACCGGCCTGGGGTGCGTTCTTGACGACCGACAGGACACCGCTCTGACCATTGAACTGGCTCAGCCAGCTTTCCTTCTGGGCATTGGCACCCAGACCGGGGGTCTCGCTGTGGGCAACGATCTCAACACCCGAAACGGTCAGATCGGAAGTGATGCCGACGACCATGGTGATGGCACCGCCGTAGCCCTTGGGGCTCATGGAGAAGCACCAGCCTTCGACGGTACCGGAATTGGACGAACCGACATTGACTTCGGTGACCATGGGGGCAGCCGACAGGTCGGGGTAGAGGGTAACAAAGGTCTCGGCCTCGGGCATGACGCGCTGCATGGAGGCGATCTTCTTTTCCAGATTGGTCTGGGCAATGATATCCTTGGTGGTATCGTTGAAGAAGCCCAGCAGCAGAGCGACCACCGAAGTGATCAGCAGGAGAACGCCGCCCAGACGGATGTACTGATTATTTTTCATTTGCAGCGCCTCCTTCTGCCTTCTTCAGCTTCTTTTCCTTGGGGGGAGCGCCAAACTTGCGGGGCATGGTGTACTTTTCGATCAGAGGAACGAAGAGGTTCATGACCAGGATGGCATAGGATACACCTTCGGGATAGGTGCCGAAGTAGCGGATGACGATGGTGATGATGCCGCAGCCGACAGCGTAGACATACTGACCCTTGATGGTGATGGGCGAGGTGACATAGTCGGTAGCCATAAAGACGGCTGCCAGGACCAGACCGCCCGATACCAGCTGGCAGAGCATCCATTCCATGGAAGGATTGCCCTGGGGGAAGAGGAAGGCCAGAACGGCAACAGTACCCATATAGGTCAGGGGAATGCGGGGGCTGATGACCTTGCGGAAGACCAGGTAAGCAAAACCGGCCAGCAGCGCAAAGGTCGAGATCTCACCGATGGTACCGCCGACCATGCCCAGGGCATTCTGCATGACGGAAATATCGGGGAGAACGCCCGACTTCATCTGGGTCAGGGGAGTCGCTGTGGTAACGACATCGACGGGGTTGGTGAAGAGGGGCAGGGTTGTGCGGATCTTGGGGGTGACGCCGACCAGACCGGCAAAGGATGCCAGCAGGAAGCCGCGGGATGCCAGAGCAGGGTTGACAAAATTCTTGCCAATGCCGCCGAACAGCTGCTTGACAACAACGATGGCAAAGAGGTCACCCAGCAGGACGACCAGCATGGGGGTGGAAACGGGAAGGACGAAAGCCAGCAGAACGCCGGTGACAGCGGCCGAGCCATCATCAATGGTGATGGGCTTATGGGCCAGAAGCTCATAGATCCACTCGAAGAACATGCAGCCCAGAGCCGAGATGATGGTCAGGGTCAGTGCGCGGCCGCCGTAAACAAAGGCACCGATGGCCAGGGCAGGCAGGAGCGCGATCAGAACATCCAGCATGATCTTGGCTGTGGTGTCTTCGGCGCGGATATGGGGCGAGGAGCTGACTTTCAGCTTGGAAAGATCATTCATAAGTTCAGCCTCACTTTCTGTTTGCGGCCAGGATCTTCTGCTTGGCCAGACGGATGCCCTGGGTCAGCGGCAGCTTGCCGGGGCAGATGTAGGAGCATACACCGCACTCGATGCAGTCGAGGGGCTGGTAGGTCTTGCACTCATCCATGTTGCCGGCCATGACCGACTGGTAGATGTAGCTGGGGACCAGCTGCATGGGGCAGCTTTCAACGCAGCGGCCGCAGCGGATGCAGCGGGGATTGCTGATGTGCAGGGGTTCGGTCTCGGCAAAGGCCAGCAGACCGTTGGTGCCCTTGAGGACAGGAACTTCATCGGAATAGATGGCCATGCCCATCATGGGGCCGCCCAGCAGCAGCTTGGTGGGAGGCTGGGTAAAGCCGCCGCAGTATTCGATCAGATGTTTGATGGGGGTACCGATGCGGACTTCCAGGTTCTTGGGGTTGGCCATGGCAGGGCCCGAGACCGTGACGATGCGGCGGTGCATGGGCATACCTGTCGAGAACAGGCGATGGATGGAAGCGGCGGTGTCGGCATTGAAGACGGCGCAGCCGGCGTCGGCAGGCAGCTTGCCCGAGGGGACTTCACGACCGGTCAGCGACTTGATCAGCTGCTTCTCAGCACCCTGGGGGTACTTGGTGGCCAGGGGGCAGAGTTTGATGGAGCCGTCGGCAGGCAGCAGGGCCTCGATGCCGGGGAAGGTGTTTTCCTTGTTGATCTCCACGCCGATCAGCGCCTTCTTGAGGCCGAGGATCTTGAGGATGATCTTGATGCCTTCAACGATCTCGCCGGGGTACTGCAGCAGCAGACGGTGGTCGGAAGTCAGGTAGGGTTCACACTCAGCGGCATTGATGATGACGGTGTCGACCTTGCCGATGGCCGACGAGAGCTTGATGTGGGTGGGGAAGGCAGCGCCGCCGTGGCCGACGATACCGGCCTTGCGGATGCATTCGATCATCTCTTCGGGAGACATTTCCGAATGATCGATGGGCGCGATGGAAGGATCGAGCTCATCCTGGAAATCGTTCTCGATGACGATGGAGGGCATCATGACACCGCTGGAATGTTCCATGGGACCGATGGACTTAACGGTACCCGAAACGGTGGCATGGATGGGGGCCGAAACAGGCGCCTGGGACTGTGCGATGGTCTGACCCATGCAGACATGGTCACCGACGGCAACAATGGGCTGGCAGGGGGCACCGATATGCATCGACATAGGCAGGATGACAAGTTCGGGAGGGGGGAGCTGTTCGATGGGCTTCTGGTTCGTCAGCGACTTGCTGTCGTCGGGATGAACACCGCCCTTGAAAGTTTGCGACATAACTTCACCTCTGGTTCAGATTCTATTGGAGAATGGCGGCATGCCTTCAAATGGGCAATCCACGCCATAATAAAAACCAATTATATAAATTATACAACACCGCTATTTTAAATACAACACTTCAAACGCACTTTCTGACCGTTTTTGTCGTGGTTTTTTGGAAAATCCCGTTAAAAAACTAACAAAACTGTAAGAAATCAGCAGTAGTTTCGGTTTGACAGGGTATAGTGGAAAGGTATATTATAGAATACAATAGAAATCATATACAATTAAAATAAAACCAAAGGAGAAGGAAAATGCGTATCAACGAGATTGCTTATACACGACTGGATGTACCTGCCGCGCTTTCGTCGGTTGTGGAGCTGACTGCCCGTATGGCGGCGGCTGTTTCTGCCGAGGAAGCTGTACAGGTCCTCCTCGATTATTCCAAGCTGGAGCGCAGCGTCATGTCGACCCTGGCGCTGTCGGCCATCCGTGCCAGCCAGAATACCGCCGATGAGTTCTATGAAGCCGAAGAGCAGTATTATGCCGAAGCCACACCCCCTCTGATGGAGAAACTCAACGGCCTCTATAAGGCCATGCTGGAAAGCCCCTACCGTCCTCAGATGGAGGAACGTTTCGGCAAGGTCGCCTTCATCAATGCCGAGATCGCCCTCAAGACCATTTCTCCCGAAATCCTGGGCATGATGCAGGAAGAGAGCCTGCTGGAGATCGAGTATCAGAAGGTACAGGGCGCGCTGACCGTCGAGTTCCGCGGCGAGACCTATCCCGTCACCAAGATGGGCAAGTTCAAGACCGACAGCGACCGTCAGACCCGTAAGGAGGCCTATGAGGCCGAAGGCCGTGCCTACCTGGCCCACAAGGAAGAATACGATTCCATTTATAACAAGATGGTCGATGTCCGTACCCGTATGGCACGCACACTGGGCCATCCCAACTTCACCCCTCTGGGTTATCTGCGCATGACCCGCAACAGCTACGATCCTGCCATGGTGGAGAACTTCCGCAATCAGGTCAAGCGTGATATCGTTCCTCTGGTCTGCAAGCTCAAGCAGCAGCAGGCCGCTCGCCTGGGTCTGGATAAGATCAGCTTCTACGATGACGGCATCATGACTCTGGAAGGCAATCCCAAGCCCATTCTGGAGGATGAAGAGCTTTACAAGGCCGGTCTGTCCTTCTATCGTGAACTGGATCCCAAGGCGGCTGCCATGATCAACAGCATGGACGAACTGGGTGCGTTCGACCTCTATTCCCGCGAAAATAAGATGTCGGGCGGCTACTGCTCGACCCTGCCCAACCTCAAGACACCTTTCATCTTTGCCAACTTCAACGGTACTGCCGGTGATGTTGAAGTCTTTACCCACGAAGGCGGCCATGCTTTTGCGGCTGCACTGATGCTGGAAGATGACGAGATGCTGGGTCTCAGCGAGCCTACATTGGAGAGCTGCGAAGTCCATTCCATGTCGATGGAGTTCCTGGCATGGCCCTATCTGGAGCGCTTCTATGGCGATAAGACCGAAGCGGCCAAGCTGATCCATCTGATCGGTGCCCTGGAGTTCCTGCCCTATGGCTGCATGGTCGATGAGTTCCAGCACATCATTTACGACAATCCCGAACTGACCGAGCAGCAGCGCCACGAAAAGTGGGCTGAGCTGGAGAAGGTCTATCGTCCCTGGATCGACTTTGAAGATCTGCCTTTCTGGTCGGAAGGCCGCACATGGCAGCGCCAGCTCCACATCTACACCAATCCTTTCTACTATATCGACTACTGCCTGGCGCAGACCGTTGCGCTGGAGGTCTTTGGCATCATGACCCAGCAGAGCTGGCAGGATGCATGGAAGCATTATATGGCCTATACCGAGCAGGGCGGCAGCGAGACCTTTGTCGGTCTGGTACGCAATGCCGGTCTCCGCGTCCCCTTCGATGACGGCGCACTTGAGGGATCGGTCAAGGCAGCAGAAGAATATATTGAGAAGAATAAGGATCTGCTGAAGTAGTATCTGCGCGCCGTCAGCGAAGAACACCGCCGGTAGAATGGCGGTGTCGATTTTGAGCCGATTTATTCGGCCAAAATCTATTAAACTGTACGGGGACCCTGCGAAATGGAACATTTCGTGGGGAATGACGGCGCGTTGGAAGGTAGTGTTAAAGCTGCTGAGGCTTACATTGAAAAGAATAAGGATCTGCTGAAATAACCTATCCCATGACCACTTTCGCGAATTACAGAAAAACACTTGTGCATTGCGGGAAAAGTGGTATAATATAACTAACGATAGTGTTTATTCAGCCTCGATGCAGGGCGGAAGTTCCGGCCTGTTTCAAAGAAGGAGTTGTTATTATGAGTAAGAGAGTCATCACAATCAGCCGTCAGTTCGGCAGCGGCGGCCACAGCATCGGTAAGAAGCTGGCCGATCGTCTGGGTGTTCCCCTGTATGATAACGAGCTGGTCACAAAGATCGCAGAGAAGAGCGGCTTTGATGTTTCCTTCATCAAGGAAAACAGCGAAAAGACCTCCCGCGGTACAGGTTACTTCCTTGATTACGGTATCCATGGCGGTGCTGGCTTTACCACCCTGTCCCTCTACGATCAGCTGTACATTGCCCAGCACAACATCATCCGTGATCTGGCCGAGCAGGAGTCCTGCGTTATCGTAGGTCGTTGTGCCGACTATGTCCTGGAGGATCGCGAGGATACTCTCCATGTTCTGATCTATGCCGATGACAGCTACCGTGCAGAGCGCATCCTGCGTCTCTACGGCGAGAGAGATATTCCCATCGCCAAGCGTATGAAGAAGAAGGACGGTCAGCGCGAGAGCTACTATCGTCATTACACCAACCGCGAGTGGGGCGACTATAAGAATTATGCCGTCTGCCTCAACACCGCTCTGGTCGATGAAGATACCTGCGTAGACCTGATCTGCGACCTCTTTAACAAGTAAGTTACCCGAACATAACGAAAGCCCCGTCTTTAGGCGGGGCTTTTTCTTTTGCCATAAGAAAAGGCTCGTC
>JAFYOK010000216.1 GCA_017560175.1 Clostridia bacterium
TCTTAAGGATGATATCAGCTCTAGGGTCAAAATAGCATTACTATTATAATAATTCTCGTTAGATGTAGGATGCATTTTTTCTGGTTCTTTCGAAGGTGTAGAGGACGGTATATTGCCAAATCTCCTTCTTTTTGCTATTCTTTAGCTATCCGCAAACAGAAAGAAGTCATGCTTTATGAAATACATTGCCTTTGATGTCGAAACGCCCAACAGCTTAAATAACCGCATGAGCGCCATCGGCATCACGGTCATCGAAGAGGGAAAGGTCACTGGCAGTTTCTATTCGCTGGTCGATCCCGAACAGGAACTGGCCCCCTTCAACATCGCTCTTACAGGCATCACGCCCGAAATGATCGAAGGCCAGCCCACCTTCGGGCAGCTGTGGCCCACCATCGGTCCCATTCTCACCGATCCCGATGCCGTATTGCTGGCACATAATGCGCCCTTTGATATGGGTGTTCTGGGTAAGTGTATCGAGGCGTATGCCATCAATGCTCCCCTCTTTCTCCGTTATGCCTGCACCTGCCGCATGAGCCAGGAGGCTGCACCCGATATGCCCAACCATAAGCTCAACACCCTCTGTGAGGTGCTGAATATCGAGTTGGATCACCACAATGCCGGTTCCGATGCCCATGCCTGTGCCCAGCTGTTCCTGCGCTGCATGGAGTGGGGTGCAGACCCCGAAAAGTTTACCCGCAGCTATGATGTCTATGCCCATAAGACGGTCAAAGATCCCAAGCCCAAGCCGGTTTATAAAAGAAAACGCCGCAAAAAGGCATAAAGAAAAGCCCGAAAGCATTGCTTTCGGGCTTTTGTGCATTTGAGAATCAAACTTAGGAATTCTTCTTGATCTGAGCAGCTGTGCGCCACTTGCCACGGCGGAATGCGATGACATGGATGAGGCAGCCGACGACCCAGGAGCAGAGCAGAGAAGCAAAGACGCTGACGGGATTACCGTTGGGGAACTCGGCGCTGCGGGTCAGATAAGCGAACAGGTAAGCCAGGGGAACACGAACAACGATGGTGGTGAAGAAGGAGATCCACATGGGAGTTGTGGTATCACCTGCACCGCGCATAACGCCGCCCAGGGACTGGGTGATGGCGAAGGCGATGTAGCCGGGTGCGACGATGCGCATCATCTTGGTGGCCATATTGATCAGTTCCTGTGTGTTGGTGAACAGACCCATCAGGAAAGGTCCAAAGAGAACGATGCAGAGAACGATGGCAGAAGCTGTACCGATAATCAGCTTGAGGCCGTCCTTAACGCCCTTCTCAACGCGGTCGAGGCGGCCTGCACCGATGTTCTGGCCGGTGTAGGTGGTCATAGCGTTACCGAAGGAGAAGTTGGGCATCATAACGAAGCCGTCGACACGCATGACGATGGTGTTGCAGGCAACGAAGGTAGCACCGAAGGAGTTGGTCAGAGACTGAACGACCAGCGCCGAGCAGGACATAACAGCCTGAGCCAGACCGGAGGGCAGACCGAGGCGAACCAGCTGCATAGCGTAGGTCTTGTTGAGCTTGAAGTGGCGCTTTTCCAGATGCATGACGTCACGCATGGAGAGCAGCTTTCTTGCGCTGCACATAGCGGAAACGATCTGTGCGATGGCGGTCGCGATGGCAACGCCCTGGACAGCCATGCCCAGCTTGGCAACGAAGAACAGGTCGAGGACGATGTTGAGGGCAGCAGCGACGATCAGATACTTCAGAGCGCTGATGGAGTCGCCCAGACCGCGGAGGATACCGGCCA
>JAFYOK010000217.1 GCA_017560175.1 Clostridia bacterium
CAAGCTGCGCCCCTATACCGATTATCTCTATTTTCATCTGATGGGCGAGCCGCTGTGCCATCCCCATCTGGAAGAATTTCTTCATCTGGCCGGTGATACCGGATTCAAAGTCATTCTGACCACCAACGGAACCCTGCTGCCCGTCCGACAGGAGATGCTGCTCAATGCTCCCGGCCTGCACAAAATCAATATTTCTCTCCACGCCTTCGAAGCCAACGATCTTGCTGTTCCTTTCGAAACTTACCTGGACGGCTGCTTCTCCTTCGGCAAAGCCGCGGAGGGCCGCAAGCTGGTCGTTTACCGCCTGTGGAACAGCGGCGGCGCCGACCTGCGCAACCGTGAGATCCTGGACCGTATGGAGCACTTCTTCCCCACACCCTGGACCGAAGAACGCCGCGGCCCCCGTCTGGGCGAAAAGATCTATCTTGAATACGGCGACAAGTTTGAATGGCCTGATCTTTCGGCGCCCGACCACGGCGAGGCCACCTTCTGCTACGGTCTGCGCGATCAACTGGGCGTATTGTGTGATGGTACAGTTGTTCCCTGCTGTCTTGACCATGAAGGCGATATCGCTCTGGGCAACCTGTTGGAGCAGGATATGGAAGAGATCCTGCAGAATCCCCGAGCCATTGCCATCTACGAAGGCTTTAAAGATCACAAAGCCCGGGAAGAACTCTGCCGCAAATGCGGCTATGCCCACATGAAGTTCGGAATGTAATCAAAGGAGATCCTTATGCAGACCTATCCTTCCCTTTTCATTTGCCCTATCTGCGGCAAGCCTTTGCTCCGTATGGAAAGCAGTTATCGCTGCTGGGGCGGCCACAGCTTTGATATTGCAGCAGCCGGATACACTCATCTGCTGCCCGTCAATAAAATGAACTCCAAAAACCCCGGCGACGACAAAGCTATGGTCGCAGCACGCACTGCTTTCCTTGATGCCGGATATTATCGTCCTCTGCGTGATGCGCTCTGCCGCGCCGCCCTTGCCTGCTGCACCGATCCCGAACAGAATTATACCCTCTTTGATTGCGGCTGCGGCGAAGGCTACTATACTGCCGGTATTGCCGAAGCGCTGCACCGGGCCGGACTGACCTTCCGCATGGGCGGCATCGACATTTCCAAGCATGCCCTCCGCAAAGCAGCCAAGCGCCTGCCTGATGCCGAGTTTGCCGTTGCTTCGGCCTACGATCTGCCCATGAGCGATGGCTGCATCGATCTGCTCTTCAACGTATTCTCTCCCATGGCACGCGAAGAATTCCTGCGTGTCCTGTGCCCCGGCGGACATCTGATCTATGTCGTCCCTTCCGCCCGTCATCTGTGGGATATGAAAGCCCTGCTCTATAAAACACCCTATGAAAACGAGGCCGATCGCAAAGACTATGAAGGCTTTGTCCATGAACAGACCATCGAAGTCCGCGAAACCATCTGCCTGCAGGGTTCCGATCATATCATGGCCCTCTTTGGCATGACCCCTTACGCCCACAAAACCCCCAAAGCCGGTATTGAACACCTGCAATCTCTCGACACCCTCGATACTGCCATCGGTTTCGATGTACACATCTACCGCAAAGCATAACAGAATACAGAAAGGCCTCCCTTTCGGGAGGCCTTATTTTTTTACTTACCAGGGAAGGAACAGATCTTCCGGCATTTCGGAACCATAAATCCGCTGGGTTCGCTCGTTCTGCAGGGCAGTGACATCAAAGAGGATCTGCCGTTCGCCATCGTTCAGCGTGATCCAGGAATAGATATCTTCGCCCACATAGCCGGTAACCACTTCATGCTCAACATCCAACTGCTCCAATATGACCGATGCTGCCAGAACAAATCCAGACTGCGCCGCTTCTCCATTGACCAACGCACCATAGGCTGTATAACTGCTGCCCTTGCGCTGTTCACCGCCTGTTTCATTGACAACGCGCTGAGCGCTGTAATCATAGACGACATTCTCCATCAGCCAATCGGCCAACCCTTCCAGCTGCTCGTCCAGCCTGCCGGAACGGCGCAAGGTTTCGGCTACTTCACCACCCTTGGCACGGATCTGTGCAGCCTTGGCCTGGTGGACTTCCGGCTCGTCAATATACTGGGGACAGATCTCCAGAATGGCTTTATCCTGACCCTCCGGGTAGAAATCAGCTGCTGCATAATCAAGACCCGGTGCATCGGCACCACAGTTGATCCACGCGGTATAGATCTCCTTCTGGATGTTCTCCTGCAGCTCTATACCATCTCCAACGCTGAAAACGCGCACTTCACCCATGGTGGTCAGCAATGCAGCCATACGGCTCTGCAGATCATAGGTACTGCGGATATCCATAATACTGCGCAGTTCGGCTGCTGTTCGTTTGTATTGGATGGAAACCGAAAGTTCGCGATAGGTCAGAACTCGGGTCTGGTCGACCGTGATGGAAGATACACCGTAAATACCGATCGGCTCTGCCGTTGTGATCTCCTGAATGATCAACTTGAGGTCTGCCTCCAGGTCGCCGCTGTAGCGACCAACGCGGAAAACATCTTCTCCGCGCCCCAGGCCGACCATGTTGAGAATGGCACCCTTGAGGGTGTAATATCCATTGATGCCGCTGTCCTCGCCCTCTACAGGCAGGACGTTTTGTTTTTCACTGTGTATGGTTTCTGTATAATACTCGCCCGTGTTCCGATCACAGCCGGAGCAAAGCCCCAAAGCCATCAGCAGCATCAGGCTCAGGGCGGCGGTTTTGCATATTCTGTTCATGGTTTCCCCTTTCCATGGTTGCTATGGTTAGATTATAAAATCCCCCTCTCCTTTCGTCAAGTGAGGGATTGATTTCACCGCCCTTTACCAGTATAATAAAATAGATTTGATATCAAATATTTTCTATAGAAATGGTGAGATAAAGTTTATGAGAATGCGCAGAAAAAAGAATCTGGACGCTCGTCTCGAGCAGGTTTCGGCCCTCAATATGCTGACACCCGCCGACCATAAGGGCAACTGGCGCGCCCTCTTCGGCAAGGATGAAAATGCTCAGCTCCATCTGGAGATCGGCTGCGGCAAGGGTGATTTCATCGTTGGCAATGCTCTGAAGAATCCCGATATCTGCTATGTCGCCGTCGAACGCGAACCCAATGTCATCCTGCTGGCCATGGAAAAGGCCCAGGCTGCCGGCGTTGAGAATGTTCGCTTCATCGATGCCGATGCCGCTACCCTGACCGATGTATTTGCCGCCGACGAAGTCGACCGCATCTACCTCAACTTCTCCGATCCCTGGCCTCCCAAGAAGCGCCACAAGCGCCGCCTGACCCACGAAAACTACCTCAAGGTCTATGACCAGTTCCTCAAGAAGGAAGGCGAGATCCATCAGAAGACCGACAATACCGGCCTCTTTGAGTTCTCTCTCTGCTCCTTCTCCCAGTTCGGCTATATCCTCTATGATGTTACCTTCAACCTCCATGCCACCGACTTTGATAACATCATGACCGAATATGAGCGCAACTTTACCGAAAAGGGCATGAACATCTACCGCTGCGTTGCACGCAAGGTAAAATAACACAAAGCTGCAAAAAAGGCTTCGTCACCAGACGAAGCCTTTTCTTTTTTATTTTTCACAGAAGAACTCGACCTCTTCCCCACAGGGGCCGACGCAGAATGCGATACGGATGGGGAACGGCGGCCGGGATGCGATGCAGACATCCTTTCTTTACTTGCTGCGCTTGAGCACGCGGCCATTCTTGATGCCGGTAAAGGCATTATGACGGACAGCCACCTTACCGTTGACGATGACATATTCAATACCTTCATTTTTACGGAAGGGATGGACATAATCGGAATTGGCCTTAAGGCCTGCATAATCGAAGATACACACATCGGCAGCCATACCTGCCTTGAGCAGACCTACGCCCTCCAGATGAGCTACCTGTGCAGGCAGAGCGGTGATGCGGCGGATCGACTCCTCAACGGGCAGCAGATCATGGTCACGGATCAGTTCCAGACGGCGGATCATGGTCGACGTGCCTCTGGGATGGCCGCCGCCCTGCTTCTCTGTGTCATAGTGTGCGGTATAGTCGGAAGAGTCGCAGCCGCCCATAACACGGGGATGGGAAATGATACGCAGCATGTCACTCTCATTCTGCGAGAAGTAGTTGCACTGAACAACACCGTTGTTGGCAATAATAATGTCGCAGATGGTATCAAAGGGATGTTTACCCTCGGTTTCGGCAATTTCTGCAATATAACGACCGACATACTGGGGTGTCATATAAGCGCCTGTAATCAGAATACCTTCATAGCCCGCACCATAGATGTTGCTCTCGAACTCCTCGTAGTCTTCAAAAACACAGCGCTCCATTTCTTTGCGCAGCGCAGGATCTTTCATGCGTTCCACCAGTTTATCATTGCCGCCTTCAGCAAACTTGGGCGGGATCTGGCTGGTCAGCGAAGTGGCGCTGGCAAGATAAGGATACTGCTCGGCCCATACTGTGATGCCCTGGGCATTGTGGTCATCGATGATTTTGAGCATATTGACCGATTCACCCTCGTACTGCTTACCCTTGACCTTCAGATGGGAGATAACGACAGGAATGCCCGACTGCTTGCCGATCTCAATGGCCTCCAGCATGGCTTCCTTGACCTTGCAGCCTTCACCGCGGATATGGGATGTATAGTTGCCGCCGTAACTGTGGGCAACCTTGGCCAGCTCGACCAGTTCTTTTGTACCGGCATAGATGGAGGGGGCATAGATCAGACCCGTGGAAAAACCAAGGAATCCGGCTTCCATAGCCTCAGCCATCAGTTTTTTCATGGCTTCGGTCTCTTCTTCGTTGGCATCGCCCATCTTGAAACCCATGACAGCACCGCGGATATTGCCCTGGGATGCATAGAAGCCATAGTTGGTGCCCAGTTCCTGCTGTTCGACCGCTTTCATAAAGGTGGCAAAGGTCGCACACTTCTCTTCGAACTCTTTGACCTTTTCTTCGCCGTAACGCTGACGGATGCCCTCATAAAGGTTGGGATAGGCAGGTACAGGACCTGTACCGCACTGACCGGCCAGCTGGGTGGTAATGCCCTGCTCCAGCATATTATAGCCATCGGGTCCCAGCAGGATCTCCTGGTCGGAATGGCTGTGGCTGTCGATAAAACCGGGAGAAACCATCAGACCTGCGGCATCGATGACTTCTGTCCCTTCTCCGTCGATGGTGGAAGCGATTTCTGCAATGACACCATCCTTGATGGCAACATCTCCCTTAAAAGGCTTTTCGCCGCTTCCGTCGACGATAAGGCCATTTTTAATGAGCAGATCAAACATAAATCATGTACTCCTTTCCAAGTTGCAGATAGCAAAGCAGGGGCCGAGAAACTCGACCCCTGCAAATTTTATCCTCTTCCCCGAAGAACAGGGCTGTTCCCCACAAAATCTGCGATTTTGCAGGGACCCCATTTGATTTTATAGATTTCGGGCGGCAATGCCTTCCGAAATCGACGCCGAACTGTCGGCGCGGCACAGAAGTGCCGTCAAGGGTGTTATTTATCTTCCGCGCAGAATAGGCGCGACTTTTTTATAAATCAAAAAACATACACTTGTGACCAACATGCCCTTGAGCAATGTGAACGGCAGGTTAAAGATGAGCAGCGCATCCCACAGATCGTCTACCACCGGAAGGATGAGGTTATAGGCCTCCAGAATACCTTCCATAGGCATAAAAGCCGTATATACAGGATAGACAATATAATAGTTGGTCAGAAGGCCGATGCCTGCCATGGCACAGCTGCCGATGACCGCACCGATCAGCGCGCCCTTGCGGGATTTGCTGCGCAGATAGAACAGACCGGCTGTACCGACAAAGGCCGCACCCAGCAGGAAGTTGGACAGCTCGCCAACACCGCCGGTGTCGCTCTTGAGCAGATGCAGCAGATTCTTGACCAGGACTACGCCAATGCCGGCACCGGGACCAAGAGCATAGGCTGTGACCAGCGCCGGAAGTTCCGAAATATCCAGCTTGATGAAGGGCGGCATAAAGGGTACGCTGAACTCAAAGAGCATCAGCACATAGGATACCGCTGCCATCACGGCCACCGTCACCATGGTTCGAACAGACAGTTTTCTTTTGTTTTTCATGTTTCTCCTTAGAGATATGCGTTGGATTCAGCTTGCGCTCGTCATATCTTCTTTCATCCGGACTGTACCGTTGGTCCCGGAATCCCACCGGGTCAGCTTACGCGCGCGGACTTTACCGCCAGTCGAGATTTTCACTCTGCCCTGAAGATACAAACCCTTTCCCGGGTTCAGGAAAAGGCGCAGAGAACCTCCTTTCTCAGAAATCAAATTCATTATATAACTCTATGGTTTTTTTGTAAAGTTTAAGTTGTTTTGCTTAGCAACTGTGCTAAAATGAAATCAGAGCAAGAGGTGCTTCCCCATGAAAAAAGTCGTTTCCATCCTGCTGCTCGGTCTCTTTCTGACCATAGCGGCTTACATACGAACCTCTGCCCCCGACCATCAGCTCCCGACAGATGCATCGGTCTATATGCCTCAGCAAACCAAATATATCGCCCTGACCTTTGATGACGGCCCTCATCCGATCTATACCGACCGCATCGTGGACACTCTATTGCAATATGATGCCAAAGGTACCTTCTTCGTGCTGGGCAGCCGCATTTCCGATCATCTTCCCCAGCTGCAGCATATTCGGAACAGCGGAAGCATGATCGCCAATCATACCTGGGATCACCTTGACCTGACCACTCTGTCTGCTGAAAGATTGGCTAAACAGATCGGCTCGGTTTATGGCAGTATCCGCAGCCTGTGTGGCTGTGACCCTTGGCTTGTGCGTCCGCCTTACGGTTTTGCCGATAAAGATGTCTGCCGAAACTGCCCCTACCCTATCATCTCCTGGTCGGTCGACACCCTCGACTGGGCATGGCTGGATGCAAGGAGGGTCACCGATCATATCCTCACCCACGCAGCCGACGGGGATATC
>JAFYOK010000218.1 GCA_017560175.1 Clostridia bacterium
CTGCTGCCCGAAGTGGGACGCAGCGAGATCCGCGTCATCGGCATGGTCTTTCAGACCTATATTCTGGCCCAGGAGGACGACATCCTCTGGATGATCGACAAACACGCCGCCCATGAGCGCATCATTTACAATGAACTTAAAGGCAGGATCGGTGCCCAGGACATGCAGACCCTGCTGACCCCTGTATCGGTTCAGCTGACCCCGGGCGAGAAGCAGGCCTGCCTGGACAATGCCGAGCTGCTGGAAAAGTGCGGCTTTGAGGTGGATGACCTTGGCCTTTCGGGTCTGGCCGTTCGCGGCGCACCCACCTACCTGCAGGAGCAGGACATCCCCTTTGTCCTTTCGGAAATGGCAGCTAAACTGGCAAGCGGCTTCGATGCCGACAGCAGCATCCTGGACGATCTGCTGGCCAGCATTTCCTGCAAGGCCGCCATCAAGGGGGGCAGCCACTCCGACCCCATCGAACTGGAACATCTGGCCAAGCGCGTTCTGTCCATGCCCGATGTGCGCAACTGCCCCCATGGCCGCCCGGTGGCGGTGTCCATGAGCCGCAAGCAGATGGAAAAACAGTTCAAGCGCATTTTGTAAGAGGTTAAGTATGAAGAAAGTCATCGTCATCGTTGGCCCGACAGCTTCGGGCAAAACAGCTTTATCGGTGGAACTGGCCAAGCGTCTGGATGGTGAGATCGTTTCGTCCGACTCCATGCAGATCTATAAGGAACTCAATATCGGCACAGCCAAGCCCGATATGGAGGAGCGCTGCGGCATTCCCCATCACATGATGGATATCGTATCGGTACGGGAAAACTATTCGGTCTCCCGTTATGAAGAAGAGGCAGCGGCTTGCGTGGAAGATATCTTCGCCCGAGGCAAGCAGCCCATCGTTGTCGGCGGCACCGGTCTTTATACCGATGCCCTCATCCGCGGCACCGGCTTTCTCGACTGTGACGACAGCGGCGAGACCCGTGCCCGTCTGGAAGCCCGATGGGAAAACGAAGGCCCCGAAGTCATCATGGAAGAGCTGCGCGCCGTCGATCCTGCCAGCGCCGAGCGTCTCCATATCAACGATAAAAAGCGCGTCATCCGTGCGCTGGAGGTTTACCAGCTGACCGGCAAGACCATCACCGCCCACAATCTGGAGACCCAGCAGAAGCCTCCTCGTTATGAGAGCATCTTCATCGGCATCTGCCCCGGAGACCGTGCCCATCTCTATGAGCGCATCGACCGCCGTGTCGAGATCATGATGGAGCAGGGTCTGCTGCAGGAGGTCCGGGATCTGGAGGCGCGCGGCCTGATGATCGGTACAGCCGTACAGGCCATCGGCTATAAAGAACTCTTCGGCTATCTCCACGGAGAGGCCACCTTGGAAGAGAGCGTCGCCCTCATCCAGCAGAAGTCGAGAAACTATGCCAAGCGTCAGCTGACCTGGTTCAACAAGGATGCGCGCATCCATTGGATCCATTATGAAAAAGGCGCACAGCTGGAAGAACTGGCAAATATTGCGACAACATTTTTACGCCCTTAGGGGTATGATGGTGAGGAAGAAATTGGATCTCTGAAAAGATCCGTTAGAGAAAAAGGAGACTCACCATGGAAAACAGGACAAGCCTGCAGGATACCATTCTCAACCACGCCCGCCGTGGCCGCGTGCCGGTCACCGTCTTTATGACCAACGGGTTTCAGCAGCGGGGAACCATCACAGCCTTTGATGGATACACCATTCTGCTGCATAATGAAGGCCGCCAGTATCTGCTGTACAAGCATGCGGTATCCACCATCTGCCCTCTTCGGATCATCGAAACGGGGCAGGGGAGAGACGGGGAAGAGAAGTAGGTGTTTTGCCCGTCCTGTTTTCGGATAAATGCAGATTTCAAGCGTGCTGTAAAGAAAATAGCTTTACAGTTGTTCAGGGGTGGTTTGCCCCGATTCCCCGAAAAAAGGACGGGTAGATAAATGAAAAAATTACTTTCTGTTCTGGTGGTCATCCTGATGCTGCTCTATATCGGCTTTCAGGTGGTCACCAATCTCACCGAACAGATCGAAACCATTGATGCCCTCATGGTGCAGGTCGAGGCCAAGGAGACCTGCGAAGGTTTCTTTGTCCGTGCCATCCAGCCGGTCTATGGCAGCGCCGAACGCAGCTATGAGTTTCTGGCCGAAAACGGAGAAAAGGTATCGGGCGGCACAAGCCTGGCTGTCAGCTTTCAGAATGCCGATGCAGCCGAAGCCTTCCGTCAGGCGCGCATCCTGGAAGAAGATATTGCCAATACCCGTGCTGCTTACCAGGAGATCCGCGCGGATGACGGCGGCCTGACATTGGACGAAGATATCTTCCGCGATATGGAGAGCCTGTCCGGACTGATTTCCGATGGAAAGGTCTGGGCCAGCGATTCGGTCTATTCCGGTATGACACGGGCCATCGTTGCCCGTGAGTTTCCCCGTGATCGCCTCTCCGAGCTGGAGCAGAAGATCGCCGATATGGAAAGCGAACTGAAAAGCCTCAATGCTGCGGCATCGGGCGGTCAGGAAGTTAAGAGCGAACGTTCCGGCTATTTCATCAAGGCCACCGAGAGCCACCCGGCACTTTGTACCGTTGAGGAGATGCGCCAGCTGACCCCCGACCGTCTGCGCCGGCTTTGCGATGAGGGCCGTGATGCAAAGAGCGAGCAGGGGGTCATCGGTTATATCATGGAGACCTTCGAGTGGTATTATGTCTGCGTCATGTCGGAAGAAGCCGCTCGCGAGATCGATGGCCGAACCAATATTTCCCTCTGTTTCCCCTATATCCTGTCGGAGAATATTTCGGCACGTATCGATGACATCACCTACTTTGAGGACGAGGCCGTTGTCGTCTTCCGCTGCGGCTTTATCGATGACGATTTCCTCCGCAGTTCGGTGGAGACCTGTGATGTCGTCCGCCAGAGCTACAGCGGCATCCGCATCCCTCGGGAAGCCATTCACCTGAATGCCGAAGGGGAGTGGGGCATTTACTGCCTCAATGGCGCCATGCTCCAGTTCAAGACCATCGATTGGGTCTATCAGGGAGATACCTACTTTATTGCAAAACCTGCCGACAGCGCCGGTAAGGGCCTTTACCTCTACGACAAGATCGTCATCAAGGGCAAGGGGCTGGAAGCCGGTATGGTCATCGAATAAGTCAAAGGCTCCCGAAAGGGGGCCTTTCCCCGTATTACAGCCCGGGAAAATGGAAAGGTTTTCTTTAAAATAGTGTAAAAATGCAAAATTCATCCCTCTGTTTTATTGACAGAAGGACAAAAAAAGGCGATAATAAGACATAGGCTTTATGATAGGCCTTTATAGCTCTGTCCTTTTTTAAGGGGCAGAGCAAGGATGATTATTAACAACAGAGATGTTTTGTTTAGAGAGGAGCATACAGACCATGAGCTTTATTGATGATCTGAAGCGCTGGGCCAACGGCGACGATGCCGAGGACGAACTGGAAGAATTCACTCCTGTACGCAAGGAGCGCGAAGAGGAGAAGATCGCCCCCATTACCGATTTCAGAAAGGCCAGCAACAATAAGGTAGTCAACATCAATGCGACCACCCAGCTGTCGGTCGTTCTGGTCAAGCCCGAACGTTATGAGAACGCCCCCGAGATTGCCGACCATCTGCGCGAGCGCCGTACCGTCGTCATCAATCTGGAGCAGACCAATAAGGATGTTGCCAAGCGCCTCATCGACTTCCTCAGCGGCGTAGCTTATGCCATGGAAGGCAAGATGAAGAAGGTTGCCAACAGCACCTATATGATCACACCCTACAATGTCGACATTCTGGGCGACCTGATCGACGAACTGGAGAACAACGGCCTCTATATCTAACACCGCGCACAGGGAGGTTCCCAAATTATGCTTATATATTCCATTGTACGGCAGGTTGCCTATAACCTGCTCAGCCTGCTTCAGCTGGCCATGCTGGTCCGCGCACTGATGTCGTGGATCCCCAGCCTTCGCGGTTCGGCGCTGGACGGTATTCTGTATCAGATCACCGAGCCCATCATCGAGCCTTTCCGGCAGCTGCTTTGGAAGATCCCCGGCCTGCAGGGATTTCCGCTGGATCTTTCCTTTCTGGCCGCATATATCACACTTAATATCCTGATGGAGATCCTCTGATCTCTGTCGGGCATCCGAATCAAAGATAACACCGGGCCGCGGAGCAGACCGATCCGCATCGCGGCTCTTTATTTTATGGGAGGGGGAGAACACCTTGCTTACACCCCAGGACATTCAGGACGTCAAGTTTGACCGTTCGATGAAGGGTTATGATAAGGAACAGGTCGAGGAATTTCTCGACACCGTACAGAGCGACTATACTGTCCTCTATAAAGAAAATGCCACACTGAAGGGCAAGATGCGTGTTCTGGTCGACAAGATCGAAGAGTATCGTGCTGTCGACGAGCAGATGCGCAAGGCTTTCTTCAATGCACAGGTCACCGCACAGGAGACCGTTGCCAAGGCACAGGCTGAGGCCGAGCAGATCCTGCGCACCGCACGCAGCCAGGCCGACGACCGCGTCAACGACCTCAAGGCACAGATCCTGATGGAAGAGAAGCGCCTGGAGATGGCCAAGGCAGAATGCCGCAAGTATGCCGCTATGATGAAGGCCATGCTGGAAGACAACATCCGCATCATCGGCGAGAACATCGACCGTGTCGATGCACTGATGGAGCTTTCGGTTCTGGAAGTTGCCGGCGAAGGCCACACAGCTGCACCTGCCGCTCAGGTCGAGCCCGTTGTTGAGCCTATGGCAGAGGAGACTCCTGCCGAGCCCAAGGACGAGCTGGACGGCGATACCAAGCGTCTGATGGAAGACACTTTTGACCTGGAAAAGGAACTGGCCAAGGCTGCTGCCGCACCTGCAAGAGAGCGCCTGGTCATCGAGGATTCCACCCGCTTCAAGCTGACCGATCTGCGCTTCGGCAAGGATTATAAAGACGAAGAATAATAAAACATATAGGAGATAGAAACCACAATGGGTAAGGATTACAACGAAACACTTAATCTTCCCCAGACAGATTTCCCCATGCGTGCCGGTCTGCCCAACCGCGAGCCCGGTATGCTGGAAAACTGGGAGAAGCTGGACATCTACAATGAGCTGATGAAGAAGAACGAGGGTAAGCCCCTGTTCTCCCTCCATGACGGCCCTCCGTTCTCCAACGGTAATCTGCACATGGGTCATGCCCTCAATAAGTCGCTGAAGGACTTCATCGTTCGTATGAAGGCTATGCGCGGCTACTACACCCCCTTCATCCCCGGCTGGGATAACCACGGTATGCCCATCGAATCTGCCATCATCAAGGAGCAGAAGCTCAACCGCAAGCAGATGAGCATTCCCGAGTTCCGTACCGCCTGCCACAACTACGCACAGAAGTACATCGATATCCAGATGGGCGGCTTCAAGCGCATGGGCGTTGTCGGCGACTGGGAGCATCCCTACAAGACCATGGAGCCCGGCTTTGAGGCAGAAGAAGTCAAGGTCTTTGGCGAGATGTACAAGAAGGGCTACATCTATAAGGGCCTGAAGCCTGTTTACTGGTGCCCCAAGGATGAGACCGCTCTGGCAGAAGCTGAGATCGAGTACAAGGACGATCCCTGTACCACCGTTTATGTAAAGTTCCCCATGCATGACGACCAGGGCAAGCTGGGTCATCTGGACCTGAGCAAGCTCAACTTCGTCATCTGGACAACCACCATCTGGACCCTGCCCGGCAACCTGGCCATTGCCACACATCCCCGCGACAGCTACGCCATCGTCAAGGCTGAGAACGGCGAGATGTATGTCATGGCTGAGGCGCTGGTCAACAAGGTCATGAAGATCGGCGGCCAGGAGAACTACGAGATCATCGAAGTTCATCCCGGTCAGTTCTTCGAGAACATGCTGGCAAAGCATCCCTTCCTCGACAAGACCTCCCGTCTGGTCTGCGCCGAGTATGTCACCATGGATTCCGGTACA
>JAFYOK010000219.1 GCA_017560175.1 Clostridia bacterium
CTCGACCAGGCGTGCCATCTCGGCGATGACTTCCTCTCTGTCGGAGCGAAGAGTACCGGTCATGGTGCAGCAATCGGGGATGATGTTGCTCTTGACCTGGGGGCCCGACTGGATGGTGCAGACCGACAGGACGCGAGCCGCGGTTTCGTGCAGACGGCGGGAAACGATCTGCTGCAGGCCGCCGTAGATCTGATGGGATACGGCAATGGGGTCGATGCACTCATGGGGCCAGGAACCGTGGCCACCCTTGCCTGTGACCTTGATGGAGAAGCCGCCGGCGTGACCGAAGGCACAATGGGCAACGTGCATCTCACCGGCATCGATCTCGGGCCATGCGTGAGCTGCAAAGACGGCATCAACCGCGGGATTTTCCAGAACCTTGCTCTCGCGAACCATGCGGACGCCACCGCCGCCGCCCTCTTCGGCAGGCTGGAAGACAAACTTGACGGTGCCGCAAATCTCCTCCTTCAGCGCTGCCAGAATCTTGGCACTGCCCAGCAGCCATGTGGCATGGGCATCGTGACCGCAGGCGTGCATAACGCCGTCATTCTGCGAGCTGAACTCCAGGCCGGTTTCTTCCCGGATGGGCAGGGCATCGATATCGGCACGGAGCAGGACGACTTTGCCTTCGCCCTTACCGCCCTTGAGCATACCCATAACGCCTGTGCCGCCGGCCAGACCACGGAAAACTTCCATTCCCTCGATCTTGTCCAGCTCCTCGGCAATACGGGCAGCAGTATAATGTTCTTCATTGGAAAGCTCGGGATGCATGTGCAGGTCACGGCGGAAGGCGATCAGCTCGTCGGTGATCTGTGCGGCCAGAGCCTTGATTTTTTCGGTCAGCATGATGATTTCCTCCTGTTGGGGATAAATATTGAAGCTGGCTTTATTGTACCATAGGCCGCCTGGGCTTTCCTTTGTGAGATTCTATAATCTGCTTTGGCTAATGTGCTGAAAGTACGATTTTTCCCCTTTTTGCAATCGTCTATATGATAAAATGGTAAAAAGGAGGGTTGACCATGAATCTTGCGGATTTTTCTTTTATGCGTTTTCTTTTTCTTTACTTTTCAATATATTTTTCCAAAGAGCATCTGTGGGTCGCTATTCTTTCTGCAGTAATCTTTGCATCTTCTACCCTTTGGGAACACCGTCATCACAAGCAGTTTGCTCTTCTTTTCATTGCCGAAACTATCTTCTGGCTCTGTGTCATAGGATACTGGCATATTGCACATCACCTGTTTTTCCTGTTCCTCATGCTTGCAACTTTCACACTCAGTATTTATCTGCAATACAAAGGCAAATAACACCCATATATACCAAAAGCCACCGCCGCAGCGGTGGCTTTTTCATATAAAGGCTTCCCTGTGTAAGGGAAGCTGGCATCCGAAGGATGACTGATGAGTTGTTTATCCTTCGCACCGTAGGTGCGACCTTATTTACTTATTACAATAAATCTCCAACACCTTGGCCATAAACTCGGCTGTGCCTTCGCCGTGGCCGTCGATGTTTTGCTTAAAGCGCGCATCGCAGACATACATCTGTGCCAGGCCACGCAGGATCTCCTTGGTGCAGGTATAGAAATTATCTGTGATATACTGTTGCCAACGGGCGGCCAGAGCCTGTGCTTCTTCCGAAGCTGCATCCTGATCGCGGATGGCAGCAAACTCGTCCATAAGGCCCTCCATACCGCCCAGGACGGCATTCCACCGGTCCTTGCCATACTTACCTGTCTTGGCGGCACTCTCCTTGTAGGCCTCGGTATGGCCCCAGCGCTGCTCGACCTCGGCTTTATATTCAGCCTTGTGGGCTTCGATCTTTTCTGTATCAAAAGACTTGAAATCCATTTTATTTTCTCCTTTCAGATTTTCATCAATAAGGGCGATCAATCCGTCCAGCCGCGTTCGCTTTTCCAGCAGA
>JAFYOK010000220.1 GCA_017560175.1 Clostridia bacterium
CCATCCTCATGTTATGCAGCCTGCCCAGTGGCTGACTCAGCCCGACGGCGGCGACACCCTCTGCATCTATTCGCTGGGCAACTTCACCTGCGACCAGCGCGACCAGGATCGTCTGATCGGTGCGTTGCTGACCTGTCAGCTGACCTTCGCCCCCGACGGCACCTTCCTCGGTTATGAGAGCGCCGATTTGGATGGCATCATCACCCATTGCACATGGGGCAGCAAGAACTTTGCACTTTATATGCTGGAAGACTATACCGAAGAACTGGCTGCCCAGCACGGCCTCCATAAACACGATAAGCCCATCAGCCTTGCCTTCTTCCAAGATCGCATGGCCGGAATGAAGGAGTCGATCCAAAGATGAAATTTTGTAATATTGAAGTAGAGAACCGCTTTTTCCTGGCCCCTATGGCCGGCGTTACCGATGTGCCTTTCCGCACCATCTGCGAAGGCTACGGTGCAGCCCTGACCTATACCGAGATGGTCAGCGCCAAGGCTCTGACCTATAAGGATGAGAAGAGCGCACGCATGCTCCACCTGCCCGAAGGCCGCAAGCCCTGCTTTGCCCAGATCTTCGGCAGCGAGCCCGATGTCATGGCCGAGGGTGCGCGCCTGGCTGCCGAGATCTCGGGTGCTGAGGGCATTGACATCAACATGGGCTGCCCGGTTTCCAAAATCGTTGGCAACGGTGAAGGCAGCGCCCTCATGCGCAATCCCAAGCTGGCCGAAGAGATCATCAAAAAAGTCGTTGCAGCCGTCGATGTTCCGGTCACCGTCAAGTTCCGCAAGGGCTTCGAGGGTGGTGCGGATACCTGTGTCGACTTTGCCAAGATGGTCGAGCAGGCCGGTGCTGCCGCCCTGTGTGTCCATGGCCGTACCCGTGCCCAGATGTATACCGGCCTGAGCGATCGCGAGGCCATTGCCCGTGTCCGCGCTGCCATTACATCCATTCCCGTCCTGGCTTCGGGCGATGCACTGTCTGCCCGTGCCTGCCATGAAATTCTCAACGAAACCGGTGCCGATGCCGTTATGATCGCCCGTGGTGCCGAGGGAAATCCCTTTATTTTTGAAGATTGTCTGCGCTGGGAGTGCGGCGAAGAAGTACGTCGCCCCACCTGCGGCGAGATCCTCGATATTCTGGTTCGTCATGCCGAAGCCATGGTCGACTGGAAGGGAGAGCGCTCGCTGGTCGAGTTCCGCAAGCATGCCCTGTGGTATCTGGGCCGCCTGTCGGGCGTCAAACATTATAAGGTGCAGATGTCGGGTGTATCCGATCTGGAACACCTGAAGGCCATCTGCCAGGCCATCCGAGAGGAAGATCCCGCCGTAAAGGAGGCGTAAATCAAGCATGAACGAGCGTGCGCTGGTCGAGCTCGCCCGGAAGGGCGACGAGGCCGCCTTTGAAAAGCTGGTCACTCTGTATGAGCGCAAGGTGTATGCAACAGCTTTTCGATATACAGGAAATGAGCACGATGCCATGGATATTTCGCAGGAAGTTTTCATCCGCGTTTTCCGTTTTCTCCATACCTTCAATCTGGAGAGCAGTTTTTCCACATGGATCTATCGCATCACGGTCAATGCCGCCAAGGATCACCTTCGCAAGCAGTCGGCTCGCGGTGAGCTGCCGCTGGAACTGATGGATGAAGAATCGGGAGAGTATACCGTTGAGATCAGCGACAGTACCTATGATCCGGTGGAGCTTTACGAACGATCGGAACTGCGGCAGGAGATCCGCCATGCCATCGATGCACTGCCGACCGATTACAGGGAAGTCGTCCTTCTCCGTGACATCGGCGGCCTGACCTATGATGAAATATCCCGGACCCTCGATATCGAGGTGGGTACCGTTAAATCCCGTCTGTCCCGCGCGCGAGACAGGCTGCGAAAATTTTTATTGCAAAACGGGAACAAACCGTTTTCATTCCGGTCTAAAGAATGAAAGGAAGATCTGCTATGAAAGTATGTAATGATTATCGCCTTTTAATTCAACTTTATATCGACGGCGAACTGTGCGAAGAAGAACGCCGTGTGGTCGAGCAGCACCTTTCCGAATGTTCGGCCTGCCGCCGTTACTGTGATGAGATCTGCATGGTCAACCGTGCCGTGCAGGATGTGGAGATCCCCAAGGAGCTGCATGCCGGCATTATGGCCGCTGTTGCAAAGGAACGTGCCGGCGCAGCCGAGGTCATCGCTTTTCCCGAGGCCAAGACCAAAAAACGTACGGCGCGCCGCTGGATCGGTACGGTTGCCGCTATGCTGGCTGTTGCCTGTGTTGGCGCTTTCGGTATGGAAAACGGCCTGGCCTCGATGTTCTCGGGCATGACAAAGAATGCATCGGCCGAAGTTGCCCAGATTGTTACCGAAACAACCATGGAGGCCCCGAAAGCCGAAGAAAAATCTGTGGAACAGGCAGTTCCCGAAGCGGAAATGGAAGAAGCACCTGTTGAGGTTCAGCCTTTCCGCATCGAAGAGAGCATGGCAAGCTGGTTTGTAGATACCGACGATCATGTGGATGTCATGAACTGTAATATCCCTGTGGCGTTGGAAGAACCCGAAGTCGAGGCTTCCGATGAGGTCGTTCCCGACGAAGCGGACGATCCTTTGAACGATTCGCGTATGGAGTCGCTGGCCGCTATGGTGGGCGACAAAGCCGGTGACTATGGATTCTGCCTGGTGACAGTCGGCAGCATTGAGCAGCTGCCCACGGTCTTTGCAGACCAGGCAGAGGAGGCCATCAATGGCCTGACGCTGGTCATCACCGTGCGGAATGATCCGCAGGTCTGCAGCCAGATCGGAGAGATCATGGCCGAATGCGGATTCGAGGTACGGATGGATACTGCAGCGTGGTTCCCTGTCTGTGCGGATGCAGCAGAAGGATTGGTCATTGTCGATCTGACCGAGTGAGAAAAAGCCGTCCCACCGGGACGGCTTTCTTCATTGATAGTCTTCCAGCAGCATGGCCAGCGTTCGGTCATCTGCAACAGGAATACCAACGGCCAGACGCTGTCGATCGCCCAGCGGAAGGGTGGCTACACGGGAATCTGTCAGCTGCAGAAGTTCGCTTCCATCCCCGGTAAAGACAGCTACCAGCCCATCCACTTCACAGACCAGATAGGCCGGAAGGAGAGAAGCCGGGAGGGGATCGGCCGATATCGTTTCAGCCGCATGGGGAAGCTCCTGTGCATCGGACTGCTGAAGTTGATGGACAGCAGCAACCCCCATCAGCAGAGCGTATGCCCCCAGCACACATAAGATCCGTGTATTGTGATTGTTCATCATCTGTTAAGACTCCTCTGAAAACGAGAAAAATAATACTTTTTAAGAACATTCTGCCCAACAACAATCGTCTTATACGTGAGAAATTGGGAAATATAGTACGAAGATGGAGTTTTGCATTTTTCTTTCAAATGTGCTATAATGCTATGCTGTAAATTATGCGTGTGCGTGATTTATAAAAATAAGACCTTTTGTCAGCAGTAGGACGCAGTCTGCGTCCGCCAAAATAGAGCCGACAGATCGATGACCTGTATGGAAATACAGCGCAGAAATACGATCTGCGGCACTGTAAAGGAGAATGAGAAAAGTGACCAAAACCAAGAAGAGAAGAAGACCCTTGCGTGCCATTTGCCTGTTTCTGATCACCATCATGCTGATCGGTATGACCTGCCTGGGCATCTGCGGTACGGCGTTTGCCTATTACATCAAGGAATATGTCAGCAAGGATATCGACATCGACCTGGAAGACTTCAGCCTCAATTTCACCAGCTTTATCTATTATGTAGATGAAAACGGCAACGAGATCGAGATGGAAGAGCTGCACGGTAAGGAAAACCGTGTCTGGGCCGACCTGGAAGAGATCCCCAAAACCCTGCAGGATGCCTTTATTGCGGTTGAGGACAATACCTTCCGCGAACATAACGGCGTCAACTGGAAGAGAACCATCGGCGCTGCCGTCAATTTCATTGTTCCCATTCGTGACAATTTCGGCGGCGGTTCGACCATCACCCAGCAGCTCATCAAGAATCTGACCGGCGACGACGATACCACCGTCAAGCGTAAGATCCAGGAAGTCATGCGCGCGCTGGAACTGGAAAAGAACTATGAAAAAGATGATATTCTGGAAATGTACCTCAATACCATCTATTTCGGCCAGTCGGCTTACGGCGTCCGCCAGGCAGCTTATACCTACTTCGGCAAGGAACTCAGCGAGCTGACCCTGGCCGAGTGTGCTTCCATTGCCGGCATCGTCAAGAACCCCTATAAGTACGACCTGATCCGTTTCCCCCAGTACAATGCCGAGCGCCGCGCCATCGTTCTGAATGAAATGAAGACCTATGGCAAGATCACCGAGGCAGAGTATACAGCGGCCATGGCCGAAGAGGTCATTGCCACCCATCCCGACGACCGCGAGGATGCCGAACAGTATCAGAGCTACTTTGTCGATGCTGTCATCGATGCTGTCATCGACGATCTGGTCGAGATCAAGGGCTATAGCGAAGAAACAGCCAAGCTGCTGCTCTATACCGGCGGCCTGCGCATCGTTGCCACCATCGATCCTGCAATGCAGGCCAAGATGGATGCCGTCTTTACCGACCTGGAAAACTTCCCCGGTAAGCTGGGCAGCGACGGTACCATGCCCCAGGCATCCATGGTCGTTATGGATCCCTACACCGGCGAAGTCAAGGCCCTCTATGGCGGCCGCGGTGAAAAGACCGGCGACCGTGTCCTCAACCGCGCCACACAGACCAAGCGTTCCCCCGGTTCGTCCATCAAGCCTCTGACCGTTTATGGTCCTGCCATCGAAGCCGGTATCATTACGCCCATTTCGATCATTGATGACGTTCCCAAGGATTTTGAGATCCGTGCCAACGGCTGGCCTAAGAACGAAAATAATGTCTACAGCGGTAAGGTCACCGTTGAAACCGGTATTGCAAAATCGCTCAATACCGTTGCTGTTGATATCGTTCAGAAGCTGACCCCCGAAAAGTCCTTCGACTTTGGTTATAATCGCCTCAACCTGTCCAGCCTGGTCGATTCCCGTGTTGTCACCAATAAGGATGGCACAAACCAGGTCAAGACCGACAAGACCCCCGGTGCTATGGCACTGGGCGGTCTGACCGATGGCGTCACCGTTCTGGAGATGACCGCCGCTTATTCGGCCTTTGTCAACGACGGCTACTATACCGAACCCATCCTCTACAGCAAGATCTATGATGCCGAAGGCAATATCCTGCTGGAGAAGACACCTGCCAAGACCGAAGCCATGAGCTCCAAGACAGCGACCTATATGCTGGAACTGCTCAAGTATGCTGTATCCAACGGTACAGGTTCCCGTGCGGCACTGGGCAACGGCATCGAGACCGGCGGCAAGACCGGTACCACCACCAGCAACTACGACCGTTGGTTTGCCGGTATTTCCCCCTACTATTCGGGCGTTGTCTGGTTTGGCTATGATAAGCAGCAGGAAGTCACTGGTGTTTCCACAAACCCTGCGCTGTATCTGTGGAAGGAAGTTATGTCCCGTATCCACGAGGGTCTGCCTGCCCGCAGCTTTAATGAGACCACCGATCTGGTCAACGTCAGCTACTGCCTTGACAGTGGTAAGATCCCCAGCGATCTCTGCAGCCAGGATGAGCGCGGCAGCCGCGTTGCATCGGGCAGAGTGGCCAAGGAAGATGTTCCCACCGAAGTCTGCGACTGCCATGTCAGCGTAGAGCTTTGCCCCGAGACCATGCTGCCTGCCACAGAGTTCTGTAAGCTGGACGAGCTGGTCACCGTTTCCCGTATTCTGGTCACCGATCGTATTTTCCCCGAAGGTATCGAGGTTGCTGTTTCCGATAGCCAGTATGTATTCACCGAAGAATCTATGTGTGATGTCCATAATGCAGAGAATGATGCGAATGTGGTCGATCCCAATTTCTGGCCCGATGGCATGGATATTCCCGGTTCGATTGACGAGTGGTGGAATGACCGCCCCGGCAATGATACCGGTTCGGCCTTCGAAAACTGGTGGAACAGCCTGTTCCCCTCGGGAGACGATTCGGATCCCTCGGTAGCGCCGTACTAAGTTTAAGGCTCTGCCTTAAACAATGAAATATGGCCTTTGGCCATGTGAAATCGCTTCGCGGTGAAATATCCCTGCGGGATATGAAATATTCGCTGCGCGAATGTTGCGGAGTCTGCGACGCATGGAATAAACGGCACTTCGGTGCCGCGCGCCGGTAGAATGGCGCGTCGATTTCC
>JAFYOK010000221.1 GCA_017560175.1 Clostridia bacterium
AGATGTTCCATAATCAACGATTTGCAATTTACCCTTAAACCTGCAGTTAATCAATCCAGCGACTTCTATGACAACCACTTTCAAGATGATGATTTGTTCTCTCGCATTATGCGTCGAGATATTACTCAAATTGATTTATTTTATATCGATGGATCATCTGAAAATTATTTAGTCTGTTGGCAAGACGAACTTGACAATCCAAACCAAAACAGCCTACAGACTATTGCTCTCCACACAGACGGTCACTTATATGTTGCAATCACGAAAAACAGTTCCGATAAAACCTACGAATAGATTTTTCACAGGCTGTCAAAAAGTCCTGCCCGAATCGGGCAGGACTTTCTTTTATTCCATATTCAGGACATCATAGAAGCTGTAATCGACCACACCGTGGATCTGTTCCAGCGCACCGGGAACGAGTTCTTTGACCATCATGCACTCGATACGAGGCAAATGCACCTTGGGACCGGGCACGATGCCATGATCGGCCGCTGTCACAAAGCCACGTGCATGGTAATTGGCCGGGTTGCCCTCTACCAATACTGCCTTGTAGCCCATGGTTCGAGCCGCTTCAAAGCCGTATTCCAGCAGCTGCTTGGAAATATGCTGTCGCTGTACATCGGGACGAACAGCCACAGGGGTCAGCATCAGAAACGCATCCTCATAACGGCCTTCCAGATGAAAACGGGAAAACATGGCATAGCCCAGGATCTCATCCTTTTCATCGACTATCATCAATTCCAACTGTGGCAGATAATACTTTTTCCGGCGGATCTCCTCGGTCAGCCGGCGAACCAATGCGCCTTCTTCGGCGTCCTTATGCTCGGTAAAAACCATCTGCACAAAATCGAGCGCCCCTTCGCGATGGAGATCATCCACGGGCTTTATGTATCTTTCCATGGCTACTTCTTTTCGCCGATCTTGTAGGACAGAACCATCAGGCTTTCGGCAAAATGGACGTTCTCGACAGGAACGGCATCGATATCCAGATGCAGGTCGGTATTGGTAAAGTTCCAGATGCCGCGAATGCCGCAGTCGCAGAGAATACCGGCGATTTCGCGTGCATACTTCTTGGGCATGGTCAATACACCGACATCGGGCTGATTGGCTGTGCAGTAGTCGCGCAGCTGGCGTACATCATAGACGGGGATACCCGAGATCTCCGTACCGATCACGGCAGGATCGCTGTCGAATGCAGCCACCAGCTTGAAGCCGTTGCTGAAGAAATTGAAGTTATTGACGATGGCACGGCCCAGATTACCTGTACCGACGATGACCGCCGTCTTGATCTGATCCAGCTTGAGGATCTGACCGATCGACTCCAGCAGCCCATCGACAGGATAGCCGTAGCCCTGCTGACCAAAGCCGCCGAAGCAGTTGAGATCCTGGCGAACCTGCGAAGCTGTCAGACCCATCTTGTCGCCCAGATCCTTGGACGAGATCTTAGTGACACCCATATCCTGCAGTTCGCGCAGATGTGTATGATAACGAGGCAGACGTCTGATTACCGCCTGTGATACTTTCTTTTCCATGCACATTCCCTCCTTAAAGCAGTTGTTCTGCAAAGGCCTGTTGGGCAATACCCAAAGTTATTAACATTATCCACAGAGTTATCCACAAGCTGAAAACCCTATCCTGCAAAGGCTTTCGCCCTTCTTTCCACAGGCTGTGCATGGAAAGCTGATGGGTTTTTCACAGGGTTTTCCTCACAATTTGGAAGCTATGGAAGAAAACAAATACTCTTTGTAGAATTACAGGCCGTTAAATTCTTATCGTCCGGCCAGCTGATCGGAAACCGCCATGTTGGCATAGCAGTTCTGGCTGCTGTCAGAAGTATTTCCTGCCATATACTCATAGTAAGCCTGGCAGGCGATCATGGCGCCGTTGTCACCACACAGGTTGAGGGGCGGCAGATAGAGCTCGATGCCTTCCTTCTCGCACAGTTCGGTCAACTTGCGGCGCAGGATGCTGTTGGCAGCAACACCACCGGCCGCGGTGATCTTCTTGCGGCCCTGTGCCTTGGCAGCGGCGACAACACGAGGTGCGACCGAATCGGCAACAGCATGAGATACGGCAGCAGCCAGCGCATTGGGATCGATCTCCTCACCCTTCTGGCTGGCATTATGGGCCAGATTGACGGCTGCGGTCTTGAGACCGGAGAAGGAGAAGTCGAAAGGATGACCGTTAACGGCAGCACGAGGCAGCTTATACTTGTCCTTGTCGCCGGTCTGCGCCAGTCTGTCAATGGCGGCACCACCGGGATAGGGCAGAGAGAGGACACGGCCGATCTTGTCGAAAGCCTCACCGGCAGCATCGTCGCGTGTAGTACCCAAAACGGTCATCTTGGTATAGTCCTCAACATCGATGATGACGGTATGGCCGCCCGATGCAACCAGGGCTGTGAAGGGGGGCTGCAGTTCGGGAAAAGCGATATAGTTGGCGGCGATGTGGCCGCGGATATGATGAACGGGAACAAAGGGTACATCCAGCATGAGGCTGCAGGCCTTCGCAAAGTTGGCGCCGACCAGAAGGGCACCGATCAGACCGGGGGCACAGGTGGCCGCCACGGCATCCAGA
>JAFYOK010000222.1 GCA_017560175.1 Clostridia bacterium
GGAGCAGGGAGGTGGAAGCCTCGCCACGGTCGACGACCACCGAGATGGCATCCATCAGCAGGGGATCGTCGCCTTCTTCGCCGTCATCGCCGCCCTTCTCACCACGGGCAGCGGCAGCCTGTGCTTCGGCCTGACGCTCGATGTGGTCGAGGACTTCCTGCGAGTATTCGGCGGTGCTGGTCTTTTTGACAAACTCAATGACCGACTCAACTTCGGGAGAGCTGACAAAACAGCCCTGTACGCGCTGGGGCTTGCCGGAGCCCAGAGGATTATAGAGCATATCGCCGCGGCCGATCAGCTGTTCTGCGCCGGTCTGGTCGAGGATGATACGGGATTCGATCTGAGATGCAACGGCAAAAGAAACACGGGAGGGGATGTTGGCCTTCATCAGACCGGTGATAACATCGGTGGAAGGACGCTGGGTAGCAACGATCAGGTGCATACCGGCAGCACGAGCCATCTGTGCAATGCGGGCGATGGACTCTTCGACCTCCTTGGCAGCGACCATCATCAGGTCGGCCAGCTCGTCGATGACGATGACGATCTGGGGCAGGACCTTGCCCTCGCCGCGACGGCGCACTTCCTCGTTATAGGCTTCCAGGCTGCGGACGTTGTATTCGGCCAGCAGCTTATAGCGGCGCATCATTTCGCCGACCGCCCAGTTGAGGGCACCGGCGGCCTTCTTAGGCTCGGTGACAACGGGGATGAGCAGATGGGGTACGCCATTGTACATACCCAGTTCGATCATCTTGGGGTCGACCAGAATGAGGCGGACTTCTTCGGGGGAAGCCTTGTAGATCAGAGAGATCAGAATGGAGTTGATGCAAACCGACTTACCGGAACCGGTGGTACCGGCGATCAGCATGTGGGGCATCTTGGCGATGTCGCCGACGACGCACTGACCGGCAATGTCCTTACCGACGGCGAAGGAGACCTTCGACTTGGCACCCGAGAAGGACTTGTTCTGCAGAACATCACGGAGAGAAACGGTCTCCTGGATGTCATTGGGAACTTCGATACCGACCGAGTTGTTGGACGGGATGGGGGCAATGCGAACGGCCGATGCACCCAGTGCAAGGGCGATATCATCCGACAGATTGGTGACCTTGGAGAACTTGATGCCGCGCTGGAGCTGCAGCTCGTAACGGGTGATGGTGGGACCCTTGGTGACATTGACGATGGAGGCTTCGATATTGAAGCTCTTGAGGGTATCCAGCAGACGCTCAGCGCAGCGGACGATGCTCTCGTGGTCGGCGCCCAGACTGGGTTCACCGGGAGTCAGCAGCGACAGGGGCGGATAGATATACTGTCCGGCTTCTGCACGATCGGCTGTCTTGGTCAGCTGGGCGGCGGTCTGGTTTTCGGCAGCGGCCTGCTCATGGGCCTCGCTGGCGGCCTGACGCTTTTCATCCAGGCTCAGTTCAGCCGGAGGAGGGTTGTCCTCAGTGAAGATATCAAAGGATGTATCGGTGGGCAGAGGCGCGCCATCAAAGGTCTTTGCACCGCTCAGATCGAAGGGCGCATCGATGGGATCGGGCTCAGCTTTGGGTTCTGCATCGGGTGCAGGTGTTGCTGCAGGGGCGGCGACAGGTGCAGATACAGGGAACTGGATGATCGGTGTGATTTCGGCAGATTCGGGCTCGGCAGTATGTTCGGGACGAATGACGGGAGGCATGACCGAGTCGAAGGGCAGCAGATCATCTTCACTGGTGGGCTTGTCTCCCTGTTCAAAGAAGAGGGGAGGACGAATGGTGGTCTTTTCGGCAGCTTCGATGGCAGCCAGCAGTTCGGGATCGGTGGACACGGTCTCGGCAGGTGCAGCTTCGGTTTCGCTCTCTTCTTTTCGGAAGAAGTCGACAAAACCACCGCCCACAGAGGTCAGCTTCTTATTGGAAGCAGGCTTGGCAGCAGGCGCAGCGGCAGGTGCGGCAGGCGCTGCTGTTTTTGCTGCAGCTTGCTGTGCAGCAGCTTTTTCAGCGGCACGGGCCTTTCTTGCGGCCTTGGCAGCCCTGCGTTCACGCAGACGGCGCAGCCAGGCAGGTTCTTTATGTCCATCGGCATCTTCTTCTTCGTCATCTGCATCTTCGGGAGCAGGACGGAGCGCCTTGATAAACTCGACAGGATTTGTGCCTGTGGCAACAAAGATGCAGCCCATAATGGCCAGCAGGCAGAGGAAAATACCGCCGCCGGCCGAAACTGCAGCCTTGAGCAGACGACCCAGCAGGCCGGAGATCAAGCCGCCCGAGCTCAGCTCACGGCCGGTGATACACAGCTGTTTGATACCGGCCAGGCCGGAGGGATAAACGCTGAAGTCGCGGAGCATGTGTCCCATGGCGCCGAAGAGCACAGGGATGCAGAAGATGGCGGTCTCGCGGGCACGCACCTTATATTTCATGCGGGCAATCAGCATGACCGAGGCAGACAGGAAACAGATGGGGGTCAGATAATAGCCGAAGCCGAAGAGTGCGCCGCAGAGGGCACGGTACCAATCCAACAGGAATCCTTCAAAACGGAAGAGGGACAGGACGCCTACAAAGGCCAGGAAAAGGTAGACACCGGCGCGGATGCTGCGATGGAGCAGACGCTTCTGACGGTCGTTCTGTGTAGATGTCTTTTTGGCAGAACCGGACTTCTTACGGGTCGTGCCGGAAGTGGATTTGGATTTTGCAGTCGATTTGGCAGTATCGGCCTGGCTGCTTTTGGCTTTCGAGGTCGATTTTTTTTCGCTCATGGGATCCCTCCTTAAATGAGATTGAGGATGATGGTTACAGCACCGATGATGGCGCAGTAGTAGGAGAAGTAACGGAAACTGTTGCGCTTGACCAGCAGATTGACCAGTTTGATGGCCAGCCAGCCGCTGATGAGGGCGGCAATGAAGCCTGCAACATAGGGTGCTGCCGAAGCGGCCATGATGCCGGTTTCCAACAGATCGGGCAGCTTGAATACAAAGGAACCTGCAACGGCAGGGATGGACAGCAGGAAGGCAAAGCGGACAGCAAAGTCGCGGTCCAGACCGGCGAAGAGACCGGCGCACATGGTGCTGCCCGAACGGGAGATGCCGGGGAAGAGGGCACACAGCTGGGCCAGACCGACGATAGCGGCATCCTTAAAAGAGGCATTGGCTGCTGTCTTGTGTCCGCCGCCATGACGGTCGGCGACAAAGAGGACGCAGGCAGTTATCAGTAGGGCACAGCCGACAAAGAGAGGACTGTCGAACATGGCCTCAACAGTATCGTTGAGCAGCGCA
>JAFYOK010000223.1 GCA_017560175.1 Clostridia bacterium
CCTGGATGCCGGTATGACAGCATGGCTGGAGGACTGGCTGCGCAGATTCAACGGAGGTCTCATCATGGTCACCCATGACCGCTACTTCCTCGAACGTGTTGTCAATCATATCACCGAACTGAGCCGCGGCAAGCTCTATCATTACGAAGCCAATTATTCCAAGTATCTGGAACTCAAGGCCCAGCGCGCCGAGATGGCCGAGGCCAGTGAACGCAAGCGCCAGTCGATCCTTCGTGTCGAGCGCGAGTGGATCATGCGCGGCTGCCGTGCCCGCAGCACCAAGTCCAAGGACCGTATCGAGCGCTATGAAGCGCTGCGTGACCAGGCGGCTCCCGAGCAGGATGAATCCATGCAGATGGCGGCAGCTTCCAGCCGTCTGGGCAGAAAGATCATCGAGCTGGAGAGCATTTCCAAGAGCTATGATGGCAGAGAGATCATCCGTGATTTTTCCTACAATCTGCTGCGTGATGACCGCATCGGCATCGTTGGCCGCAACGGTGCAGGTAAATCGACCCTGCTCCGCCTGATCGCAGGCGAACTGACACCCGATGGCGGCACCGTCGATATCGGCACCACTGTCAAGATCGGTCATTTCTCCCAGGAGGGCAGGGAACTGGATCTGAACGAAAAGGTCTATGACTTTATCCATTCCATTGCCGACGAAGTTAAGACCGATGAAGGTACCTTTTCGGCCAAGCAGATGATGGAGCGTTTCCTGTTCCCCGGCGACCTGCAGCATACCACCATCGGCCGTCTGTCGGGTGGTGAGCGACGCAGGCTCTATCTGTTGTCTATTCTGATGGCAGCGCCCAATGTCCTGCTGCTGGACGAGCCCACAAATGACCTGGATATTACGACACTTTCTATTCTGGAAGATTATCTCCAGAGCTTCCCCGGCCCCATTCTGACAGTCTCCCACGACCGCTTCTTCCTCGATAAGATGGCCGATCAGGTCTTTGAGGTCTGCGGCAGCGGTGAAGTTCGCCGCTACACCGGCAACTGGACCGATTGGATGAATAAGCGCAGGGAAGAGGAGGAGGCTGCCAAGGCACCCAAGCCCAAGGCTGCGCCCATCGAGAAACCCAAGATGCAGTCCAAGCTGCGTTTCTCCTATAAGGAAGAACGCGAGTTCTCCATGATCGACGGCGAGATCGCTGCATTGGAAGCCAAAATCGAAGAGAATCAGGCACAGCAGGCTACCTGCGGCAGTGATTATGTCAAACTGCAGGAACTGCAGGATGCCTGCACTGCGCTGGAGCAGCAGCTGGAAGAAAAAATGGATCGCTGGATGTATCTCACCGAACTGAAAGAAAAAATCGACGCACAGCAATAAAAAGTTGCAGGCCCTCTTGCCGGAAGCGGCAGGAGGGCCTGTTTTGATGATATGTGTTTAGATTGTGGTCATGTGGCGTGTATAGCTTTCGCCGCGGTTCATCCACGATTCGGGGAAAATGCTATGGCCGTAGGTGAGGATATAGAGGCAATCCATATCGATGCCAAAGACTTCGTGAAGTACATCGGCCAGCAGCTGGGCACCGCCCTTGCCGCCGCGGCAGATGAGGAGCAGCTTTTCGCCTGCGCGGTAGGGGCGCTGGGCAAAGG
>JAFYOK010000224.1 GCA_017560175.1 Clostridia bacterium
ATGGGCAGGTTGATCGTCCTCTTTGCCTATCCGGGCTTTGCCCTTTTGTTCATCGCCCTGGCCACCCTTTTTATCGGCCTTTTCCACACTCCTGCCATGGAGATCTGTACCTTCTGCCTGCATTACAGTATGCCGCTGCTGTTCATCACTTTGTTTCTGCTCCTCTTCTTCCCCTGTCCATGGTGTGGAAAGCCGCAGATTGCACCGCGAAGTGTTCGAATCCTGAAACAGATCGAGTATGATAATCTTATCGGTACCTTCCCGGCCAAATGGAAAGCACCTGACGGCGGTTACTGTATGTGGTGCGACTGTCTGATGCAGTATGACGATGTAGAATAGTCCCCTCTTGTATTTTTCGCCTTGCCGTGCTAAACTGATATCATCTTTCAATTCAATGGCAAAGGAGGGACAGCCATGGCCGTCCGTATCGAGATCCGCACCAATCCCGAAGCCCTTCGGGATCTGACCATCGAAAAGATCGCTGCTTTGTGTGACTTGGGCTACGGCATTTCCGACAATGCCTATGTACTGGCCCAGGGTGAAACGGGAAAGTTCAATATCCTCTTCTCCTCTGCCCCCATCGGCCGCGGTATGGAGGTCTCGCTGGAAGAGCGCAAGGTGGTCATCGGCCTGCCCCTGCCCAACACGCCCCACGATATCTCCCTCTGCTACCGTCTGACGGGTGAGATCTGCAAAACTCTCGGTCTGGAGACCTTCCATCGGGACGGCGAAGAGATCCCCTATACCCAATCGGCTTCCCTCATCACCATCGACCTGCAATCTTCTCTCAATGCGCTTCGCAACATGGAGCAGCAGGTACGCAGCGGCGAGCAGACGTCGGCCTCGGTCTTTGGCGCCCTCAATCCCGTTGTTCTGGGCATCCCGGAGTTTGATGCCATCGGCGATACCCTCTATGGATTCCAGGATCTCCTCGACCGCCTGCAGCAGATGGATGCCTATTATACCGTTCCCCGCTTCTTCCGTCTGGAGGACGGCCCCGTGGTGGGTATGTACTTCCTTGCCGAAGATCTGCTGGCCGTCATGGCCCACGATCCTGCCCCGGTCTATCAGAAGGTGGAGGGCATCAGCGGTTACTATGTCCGCATCCCCGGCCAGTATGATATCCCCTACGCCGATTTTATGGCACAGGTGGAACACGTTGAGCGGTACGATGCCACCCATGATGTGGTGTGTCTGCGCCCCGATACCTGCGCCCTGCTGGCGGCACAGTATGCCGTCGACCTGCGCACCGGCCAGCGGCCCGAAATAGAATAAGACATAAAATAACCCCCGACAGACTGTCGGGGGTTTGCTTTTGTTATATCGTACCATAGGCGGTTTCGTTCTGCAATCGGAGAAATTAGAATGTATGGGCAGCGGCATAAGGCTTCCCCCACGGGGAAGCTGTCATCCGACAGGATGACTGATGAGGGCGGCCGTTAGGCCGTATTAGTTTTTTTGCCTGTGATTTGCAGTCCCTCATCCGTCTTGCTTCGCAAGCCACCTTCCCCCAGGGGAAGGCTTCATTTGGCTTTCCCATAAATCCAAAAAAGCCGCTGCAAATATAACGCAGCGGCTCTTTGATTTACTTGAGTTCGGCTTTCAGCTCGCCGTTTTCGGCATCGATGGAAATGACGCTGCCGGGTTCGGGATCTTCACGGATGATGAGACGTGCAGCAAGTGTTTCAATATGATGCTGGATATAGCGCTTGAGGGGACGTGCGCCGAAGATGGGATCGTAGCCGCCTTCGATGACGGCAGCCTTGGCGGCTTCGGTGATCTCCAAGGTCAGCTGCTTATCGGCCAGACGCGCCTTGAGGGAGGCCAGCATGAGCTCAACGATACCGCCGATCTGGCTCTTGCTCAGCGGTGTATAGAATACCGTTTCGTCGATACGGTTGAGGAACTCGGGACGGAAGTGCTGACGGAGCAG
>JAFYOK010000225.1 GCA_017560175.1 Clostridia bacterium
CGTTTACGAGGCTGCCGCCCTTGGTGATGATGGGATGGAAACGGATGCCATCTTCATCCTTGAATGTGGTGCGCTGTGCATCGCAGGCAACCAGACCGATCTTGGCAGCATCCAGAGCATTGACGCCCATGTGAGGAGCTGCTGCATGGCTTTCCTTACCGATGTACTGGATGATCTTGGCAACAAAGCCCATGCCGCCGGGACCGCCTGCGGCCATCTTGTCGCCGGCAACGGTATGCTGCATGATCATGCAGTCGACATCATCAAAGACACCCAGCTTGATGAATTCCTGCTTGCCGCCCAGGTAGGAGATCTTGCCCTGCTGGATCATTTCGTTTCTCCACTCCAGCTCAACACCTTCCTCGGCAGGAACAGCCATCAGTGCGACATCGCCGTCCAGATGCTCCATAACACCCGATTCCTTCAGACCGTAGGCAACACCCATCAGGGATGCGATCTGTGCATGGTGACCGCAGGAGTGTGCAGCGCCTGTGACGGGATCAGCGCAACGATGCTCGGGGCAGACGACAGCGTCCAGCTCGCCCATAACAGCGACCTTAGCATTGTGGTTCTTGCCGGGAACGGCAGCGATAACACCGGTCATAGCAACTTCA
Source organism: Clostridia bacterium (assembly GCA_017560175.1). Classification (GTDB taxonomy): domain Bacteria; phylum Bacillota; class Clostridia; order Oscillospirales; family Butyricicoccaceae; genus RGIG1902. The sequence goes on from JAFYOK010000225.1 coordinate 615, forward strand.
TCCTGATAAGCATAACCCAGCTCATCAAAAACAGCCTTGACCTTAGCGGCGGTCTTTACTTCCTTATAACCCAGTTCGGGCTCTGCAAAAATGCTCTCAGCGATAGCATTGATCTTAGCAGCGTTCTTGTCGATGGCTGCGCAAACAGCAGCTTTCATTTCCTGTACTGTCATGGTTTGGTTCTCCTTTTGTATTCGAATTTGCTTTGGTTTTTATTCAAGTTGCCCAATCACGATTGTCATATATACCCCACAACTGGACATTTTAATTATAACATGTTTTTATTTTCCTGCAAGTCCCTTTTAAAAAAGTAAGCCTCCCTCTTGATTTTATACCAATTATGTGTATAATTGAATTATAACACCGATGGTGTTGCAATCGTGTTTTCAAAGTGATATTTTATAAGTAAGATCTAAACAGGAGGTACCTTCACATGACCATCAATGTTCAGGGCGGCCAGCTTTCTCAGCAGGAAGTTCAGGCTTATATCGATTATATTCAGGACAAGACCCATCAGAAGGTCGACGAGCTGACCATCACCGTCGACGGTGAGTTTGTAGACCTCAACTATACCCTCGCTCCCGTTCCCTTCGAGCGCATCCGCCGCATCACAGGTTACCTTGTCGGTACCATGGATCGCTGGAATGATGCCAAGAAGGCAGAAGAAAGAGATCGAGTTAAGCACAATATCTAAACATACCAAAAAGCCGTCCTTCCGGACGGCTTTCTCTTTTATCCGATCTGTGCCGTAAGGCACTCCACAATTCTTCATTCTTCATGCACCGCAGGTGCGCTTCATTTTTCATTCCTCATTCCCCCGCCCTCCCCTTTGACTATCTTCTTGTTCTGTGATAGGATAAACTTAAACGATAAAGTTTCCCCAACGGAAAACAGAAAAAGGAGAGATATTGTGTCCAAACCCATGCACAACACCCTCGACTTGCTGGACGAGCGCCGCAAACCGATCTATACCATCCTCATGCTGGTCTGGCCGGTCGTACTCGAACAGCTGCTGGTCACGCTGGTCCAGTCGATTGATACCGCCATGGTCGGCTCTCTCGGTGCCAGCGCTACCGCTTCGGTCTCCATCAGTATGGCCCCCATGTTCCTCATCAATGGCGTTATGATGGCCTTCGGTACCGGCTTTACGGTATTGATCGCGCGGTCGGTCGGCGCGAGAGATTATGACCGTTCACGTTCCCTCATCCGCCAGTCAATGACCACCATCCTGCTGCTGGGCACCCCCATCGCCTTACTCTCTTACAGCCTGTCTTACTACATCCCCCTGTGGATGGGTGCCGAACCCGATGTTCTTGTTCTGGCCACCCAGTATAATAAAATCATGGCCATCGGCGTTCTTTTCCGCGGTCTGACCATGACACTTACTGCCGTCTACCGCGGCTTTGGTGATACCAAAACCCCCATGTATATCAATATGGGCGTTAACCTCATCAATGTCTGCGGCAACTACCTGCTGATCAACCAGCCCCACAACATTACCCTTTGCGGTCGTACCTTCCACATCTGGGGTGCAGGTTGGGGCGTTGCCGGTGCTGCTGCGGCCTCGATCTTCTCCATCATCGTCGGTGCTGTTCTGCTGCTGGGCATCACCCTCAAGCGTCCTTCCCTCATGCAGATCTCCTTCCGTGAGAACTTCCGTCTGCAAAAAGAAGATGTCCGTGAAGTTATCCGCATCAGCCTGCCGGCTATGTTTGAGCGCTTCACCATGAGCGGTGCTTCCATCATCATCTCCAGCACGGTCGCTTCTCTGGGCACTGTTGCCATCGCTTCCAACTCCATCGCCTCCACCGGCGAGTCTTTCTGCTATATGCCTGCCTTCGCCTTCGGTACAGTGGCCACCACCCTCATGGGTCAATGCCTCGGTGCCGGACGAACCGACCTGGCCGAAAAATATATCAAGGAATGTAATAAAGTCGGTTCTATCCTGATGGGTACCTTCTGCACCATCCTGTTCATCTTCTCCCGTCAGGTGGTCAGCCTGTTTACCCCCGATCCCCAAGTCATCGAGATCGCCGGCGGCCTGCTCAAGATCCTTGCCACCATCGAGATCCCCTATCTGATCGCCCTGGTCCATTCGGGTGCGCTCCGTGCGGCAGGCGATACCAAGAGCGTCTTTATCATCACTGCCCTTTCCATGTGGGGTGTCCGCGCTTTGGGTGCCACCATCTGTGTCCGCCTGTTGGGTATGGGCATCTACTCGGTCGTCACCTGCATGTGCATCGAAAATGTCGTTCGTATGCTCCTTTTTGCCCGCCGCTACCACCAGAACAAATGGAAAGAAGCCGCCAACAAGAAAACCGCATAAACTGCTTTCCCCTGCAGGAACTCCTGCAGGGGATTTTTCATTTTTCTTCAAATTGCGCTTTGTAATCATTTTTCCACTATATCTTGTATTTTCGCTGTCGCTTCCCATAAGCTGACCAAAGATAACACAAAAATATTACCCAAAGTTGTAAAAACCCCTTTACGAAACGGACAATCAGCAGTATACTTAATATAGATAATCATCCCCTGTGCGTGTCCCTCTCCCCTAAGATCGGAGAGGGTTTTTCCGCCCCTGGGGAAAAATAAGCTGTAATTTGTAATGGAGATGCACCATGGTCAACGATTTCCCACGGACTTTGTCCCTTTTGAGAAAAGAAAAGAAGATCAGTCAGAGAAAGGCCGCCGCCGAACTGGGGGTCTCTCAGGCGCTGCTCTCCCATTATGAGAACGGCATGCGTGAGCCCGGCCTGGAATTTCTGGTTCGTGCCGCCGACTACTATGGTGTTTCCTGCGACTTTCTGCTGGGCCGTACCATGGCGCGTGAAGGTGCTGCCATCTCGGCCGAAATGGTGCCCGATGTCATGGAGATGAAGGACAATGTCCTCAAGGGCAGTGCCATGGCGCTGCTGACCCGTAAGGTGCTGACCAACTCCCTGTCGCTGTTCTATGATCTGCTGGGCCGTCACGGCGACCGTAAGCTGATCACCACCTGCACCCTCTACCTCTACACATCGATCTATAAGCTCTATCGTCATGTCTATGCCATGGGCGGCAGCAATCCCGAGAATGCCTTCTCGGTGCCCTATGGTCAGGTCGATCCCATGTGTGATATGCAGCTCAAGAAGAATGAGCTGACCCTCTGCTGCATGGAGGCCGATGCCCTCAAGACCAGTGATCTGGTGGAAGGCATGACCTTCGATAACCTCGAGCAGAATTATCCCCAGCTGGCACCCTCCCTGCTCAGCCTGCTGCACACAGCATCGGATAATATGGAAGGCAAGAAGAACGGACTTTAATTTCAATATATCAATCCCCATCCCAACGGATGGGGATTTTTGTTTTATAAAGAAATTGCACTATGCTATTAGGCTTCCCTGTGTAAGGGAAGCTGGCTGCAGAGCAGACTGATGAGTTGTCTATTCAATAGCGTCGCAGACACCTTATTTGAAACATTTACTATGCAAAAAGCTCCCGAGGATAACCTCGGGAGCTGAACTATTGAGGAAACTCTATGTTATCGAGTACAAGCCCACAAAACCTTATCGATTTTTCTTGGTGTCCAAAAACCTGTGTTGAACTTTTTGTTCAATTCCTCTGCTTTTTCTCTAAAAAGCTTTATTACAACAACTCCATCATTAGCTGTACTGGGTTTCATTGCCAATAACTCATCGGCATGCTGAATTCCATCAATACCTCTAAGTATTTCTACAAGAGGCTCATTGACTGTACCAAAATCATTCGGAAACAAAACTGCAAGCAATCCGCTTGCTCCTGCAATTCCAAGTCCACGAATATCCATGGCGATTTTCAAGCACTCTTTGATATTCGAATGGTTAGTGCTAAACAATTTCTTCTGAATGTTTTCCAATTCAATCATTCGGTTTTCATCGACATACCGCTGCAAGTGTTTTCTTGTACTTGCAAGTCTATTTTTTTGAGTAAATACCCATACAAAATATTTTTCATACAAGAAATTATAAAACTCCTCCACCGACATATTTTTTATATCCTCGGCATCCAGTTTCTCCATAAAGTCCTCAATCAACCAGGCTTCAACACTTCTTGAATCAATGATGACATCATATTGTTTCAATGCTTCCAACCAATTTTCTTCAGTTCCATGATTCCACAAGTAATTTATCGAATTATTCATCGCATTCCCACCTTTTTGACATAATACTTTCTAACTTTAATATAGCTCATATTTTTGCAAAACACAATATAACTCTATCAATGATTCACTTCTCAAAGCAAAAGCCCTCTCTGTGTAAGAGAGGGTGTCATCCGACAGGATGACGGGAGAGTTGTTTGTTTATTTATTTCATTCCTTATTCAAAGATGTGCGGCTAACGCCGCAAAACAATAAACAACTCATCAGTCACCCTCCGGGTGCCAGCTTCCCTTACACAGGGAAGCCTTCCCAAGTGACAGTTTATCTGCTATATTTTATTTCACGCACAATAAAAATCCCCCCGTAAAACGGGGGGTTTTTCACATGCGGGCAAAGCCCTCTATTCTTCGCAGACGCGTAAAACGCGTAAGTACGATCTGCCAACTGCGTAAGGACTGTTCTTGCTACCCGCAAGCGGGTTTCCTTACAGCATTGTCAGCTGTTCGCCCATCTTATCTTCTTCAAGTTGATTCTTGATGTACTCCGCAATTCGACTGGTGTTCTTACCTGCCGTATCCACATAGTATCCTTTACACCAGAACTCTCGTCCTCTGTATTTGTACTTCAACTCCGGATACTGCTCGTACAACATGGTGCTACTCTTTCCTTTCAGGTATCCCATAAAACTCGATACACTGTATTTTGGTGGTATTTCCACCAGCATGTGTACATGGTCGGGGCACACTTCTGCTTCGATTATCTTCACCCCTTTCCACTCACACAGCTTCCTCAGAATCTTGCCTACCTCAAGTCGTTTTTCCTTGTAAAATACCTTCCGTCTGTACTTCGGTGCAAACACAATATGGTACTTGCAGTTCCACTTTGTGTGCGATAAACTATTGATATCATTCATGCTCACTTGAATGACCTCCCTTTGCTATTTTTTGTGCAGTTGGCCGACCGCACTTTTATTATAGCAAAGGGAGTTTTTTTATCATCCTCATCGCCAGAAGGCTTTTTGGAACCACGCGACTATCGCGTGGTTTTCGTTTATATAAAAAAATCCGCGGATATATGTCCGCGGATTTTCACCTTATTAAACTGTCTTACCAGTTCTTCATATCCTTTGTCAGAACTTCGATGCCGCCCATATACTTGCGCAGGACTTCGGGAACGACAACGGAGCCGTCCTTCAGCTGATTCTGCTCAACGATGGCAGGCAGGATACGGCTGGTGGCCAGACCCGAACCATTGAGGGTATGGACGAACTCAGTCTTGCCGGTAGCTTCGCGGCGGAAACGGATGGCGCCACGGCGAGCCTGGTAGTCACGAGCATTGGAAACCGAGGAGACTTCCTTATAACCATTCATCGAGGGGATGTGGATCTCGATGTCGTAAGTTCTGGCCATGGAAGCCGAGCAGTCGCCGGCAGCCAGCTTAACGGTGCGGAAGTGGAAGCCAAGACCCTTGACCAGTGCTTCTGCCTTGCAGACCAGCTCTTCGAAAGCCTCGTCCGACTTCTCGGGCAGTGTGTACTGGAACATCTCAACCTTATTGAACTGATGGCCGCGAACCATGCCGCGCTCGTCGGCACGATGGCTGCCGGCCTCCTTACGGAAGCAGGGTGTGTATGCGAAATACTTTCTGGGCAGTTCCTTCTCTGTCAGGATCTCGTTCATGTGCAGAGAAACCAGAGCGGTCTCAGCTGTGGGCAGCATGAAGTGGCTTCTTGCCTCGCCTTCTTCGTTCTCCAGCCAGTAAACTTCGTCACGGAACTTGGGGAACTGGCCGGAAACTGTACCGGTCTCGCCGCCCAGCATATGGGGAACCATGACCATCTCATAGCCATCGTTCAGATGTGTTTCCATGAAGTAGTTGAGCAGCGCCCACTCCAGACGGGAGCCCATGCCTCTGTAGATCCAGAAGCCGCTGCCGGACAGCTTTGTGCCGCGCTCGTAGTCGATCAGACCCAGATCGGTGCACAAATCAACATGGTGCTTGGGCTCGAAGTCGAAGACATGGGGATCGCCATGGACACGGATGGTCTGGTTGTTCTCCTTCTCACCGGGCAGCAGGTCGGGGTCGGGCAGGTTGGGCAGCGCCAGCATGACATTGCGGAAAGCAGCATCAACTTCGCGAACCTTAGCGTCATTTTCCTTGATCTTGTCGGAAAGTTCCTTCATTCTGGCCAGAACGGGAGCGGTGTCCTCGCCTGCCTTCTTCATCTTGGGAATCTCCTTGGAGACCTTATTCTGCTCTGCCTTCAGGTTGTCTGTTTCCAGAATCAGTGCGCGGCGCTCGCCGTCCAGCTTGAGGATCTCTTCGACCTCAGCGCGGACATCCTTGCCCTTATCAGCCATACGCTTGATGATATTCTCGGGATTTTCCTTAATCAGTCTAATATCCAGCATTCTTCAATACCTCTAATCTTTACTCTTTTTCGATTTTATTCAATGCGGCGCAGATCTTATCCAGATCATCGTTGCCGTAATATTCAATGGTCAGCTTGCCCTTTTTGCGGCCATGCTTAATGGAGATCTTATGTCCGGTGCTGCTTGCCAGGCTCTGTTCCAGTTCACGAACATACATGGCAATGGCATCTTCCTTCTTCTCCTCTTCCTCTTCCTCTTCGGGCTGCTCTTCCAGCATACGCTTGACCAGAGCCTCGGTCTCGCGTACCGAAAGTTCCTTTTCCAGGACGCTCTTGGCGGCCTCCATGGCCTTCTGCTCGTCCAGAACGACCAGCGCACGGCCATGACCTGCCGAAAGCGCGCCCGATGCGATCATATCACAGATCAGCTGGGGCAGGCTGAGCAGACGCAGGGCATTGGTGATATACGGACGGGAACGTCCCACCTTCTCACCGGCCTTTTCCTGGCTATAACCGTAATCGTCCATCAGACGGCGGTAGCCCAGCGCTTCTTCGATGGGATTCAGATCCTGGCGCTGCAGATTCTCGACCAGCGCATACTGATAGGCTTCCCGCTCATCAACTTCCAATACATAAGCAGGAATCTCTTCCAGACCGGCCATACGGGATGCACGCCAACGGCGTTCACCGGCAATGATCTGGTAGCGGTCGTCGACCTTGCGCACGGTAATGGGGGTGATGATGCCATTCTGGCGGATGCTCTCGGCCAGTTCTTCCAGCGCCGCCGGATCAAACTCACGGCGCGGCTGGTTGGGATTGGGCTCGACATCCCGCAGTTTGAGGGTACGCAGAGCATCGTCCTGTGTTAATTCTTCACCGAAAAGTGCCGTCAGGCCCTTTCCGAGTCCTTTTCCGGGTGTCATTTTGCCTTAGCCCCTCCCCTCTGATTTCTTAAAAACTCGTTGGCTACTTCGTTATAGGCTTCGGCGCCGCGGGACAGGCGATCATAAGCGATGATGGGCTGTCCGTGGCTGGGTGCTTCCGACAGGCGGACATTACGGGGAATGACCGTCTTATAGACCTTGCTGCCGAAGAACTTCTTGACCTCCTCGGCCACCTGCAGGGTCAGGTTGGTACGTCCGTCATACATGGTCAGGATAATGCCCTCGATATCGATGCCGGGGTTATACAGCTTCTTGACCGTACGAATGGTGGACACCAGCTGGCTGAGACCCTCCAGTGCGTAGTATTCACACTGCATGGGGACGATGACACCGTTGGCCACCGACAGAGCGTTGATGGTCAGCAGGCCCAGCGAAGGGGGGCAATCGATGAAGATATAATCGTAATTGTCCCAGACCTGCGACAGTACATTGCGCAGTGCCTTTTCGCGCAGATCGCTGGTAGCCAGTTCCAGTTCGGCACCGGCCAGGTTGATGTCGGACGGCAGCAGGTCGATCCACTTGGTTTTATAAATGGCTGCCTCTGCCGTACACTGACCCAGCAGTGCGTAATAAATGTTTTCCTTCTTATCGCCGGGATAACCGTAGCCTGAAGAGGAGTTACCCTGGGGATCGAGGTCACAGAGCAGGACTTTGTTGCCCTTGGCCGCGACAAATGCCGCCATATTGACCGCCGTCGTTGTCTTTCCGACGCCGCCCTTCTGGTTAGCGAATGCGATGATTTTTGCCATGGTTCTCCTCCGATAATCTCTAAGTGGTTGTGCGTAAATCCATTATACACGGTTTACATAAAAGTGTAAAGAAAATCGGCATGGACTTTTCAGTTTTCTGTTTTTCGGTTTTTCTCCCCTTTTATGCCGTTTCACGTGAAACATACCCCTGTTTCACGTGAAACGTAAAGCTGCTGAACTTTACACAACATTTCACCATTCGATACTTTCGAGCAGCAAAAAAGCCGCTTTACAGCGGCTTTTTCTCATTTTACAGCTTTGGGAATGATGATGGTCAACAGCAGATTATCCCCTTCGGTGGTCTGGGTACAGCTGGCTTCCAATCCGGCGCTGCGCACCGAATCGACAGCACGGGTGACACTGTTGAGGAAAAAACGGACATCTTTGATGAAGCCTTGCCGAACCGGCTTAGGTTTTTCGGGCAGTACCTGCCGTTGTTTTAGGCTCTCGATATAGACCTCAGTCTGAGCCACATTAAGCCCCTGTGCTGCAATATACCGCGCCGCCGCCACCTGTTCCTCCTCCCCTTCCAACGCCAGCAAGGCTCGTCCATGCCGCTCGGTCAGGTGATGCTCCCGAATGACGGCCACCGTCTCGGGCCACAGTTTGAGCAGCCGCAGCTTATTGGCCACCGCCGCCTGGGTCTTGCCGATCTGCTCGGCTGCCTGCTGTTGGGTCAGACCAAATTCCCGCGTCAATCGCAGTAAACCTTCGGCTTCCTCAAAGGGATCCAAATCCTTGCGCTGCAGGTTCTCCACCAGCGCCAACTCAGCGCTGCGGCGATCATCGGCTTCGAGGATATAACAAGGTACGCAGGTCAACCCCGCCAGTTTGGAGGCACGCAGCCGCCGCTCCCCGGCGATCAGCATATACCCCTCCCCTGCCTTTCGGACGGTCAGCGGCGTAACGACACCATAGCGGCCAATACTCTCGGCCAGTTCTTCCAATGCGGTACGATCAAAAATACGGCGCGGCTGATGGGGATTGGGGGTGATTTTATGAATGGGGATATGTTTGAGCTTTGGCCCGCTCCCCCGTAGTTCGATGGAAAATGCCATAGTTTCACTTCCTTTGGCTATATTTTACCAAAATATGGATGAAAAACTTGACGAAAGAAGCAAGCAAAAGGCCCTTTGCAGTTTTCTGCAAAGGGCCGAAATTTTATCATTTACAGAGGCTTCTTGGAAATGGCCGCATACTTTCTGGGATAACCCTTGGGAGAATGCTTGACCTTTTCGATGATGAGGACCTGGCGCATAACGCCTTCTTCCACCGAATATTCCTTTGTGCCGATCAGCTTGCCGCCCATGAACTCGATGGCATGCTTGGCCTTATCCAGTTCTTCCTGAGAGGCTTCGTTGCAGCTCTTCATGGGCATAAAGTAGCCGCCGACCTTGACAAAAGCCATGGAAAGCTCGGTCAGTACATCGAGGGATGCAACAGCACGGGATGTGACGATATCGAACTTGCCCATCATCTTGGGGGCAACTTCTTCGGCACGAGCCGCCATGGTCTTGACCGATACGCCCAGCTGCGCTGCCGATTCTTCGATGAAGGCGATACGCTTGCTGGTGGAGTCCAGCATGGTGATATCCAGTGTGGGATCATAGAGCTTGAGGGGCATGCCGGGGAAACCCGGGCCGGTACCGATATCGAGGATCTTCTTGCCCTTGAGATCGGTACACTTGAGCAGGAAGAGGCTGTCGGCCATGTGGCGGCGTGCGACCTCATTCTTCTCACGGACAGCGGTCAGATTCATGACCTTATTCTTCTCCAGCAGGATATCGGCAAAGCGCTCGATGCGGTCCAGCTGCTGCTCATCGATCGGCATATTGTCAAAGCCGACCAGACAGTCTTTTACGATTTGCTTAAACATTTATTTGCCCTCCCTGGACGAAAGATAAACGATCAATCCGCCGATGTCGGCAGGCGATACGCCCGAAATACGGCCGGCCTGTCCCAATGTACGGGGACGGATGGCATCCAGCTTCTGTCGTGCTTCGGTACGCAGCAGATTGAGAGATAAATAGTCGATATCATCGGGCAGCAGACGATCTTCCAGTCGCTTCTGCTCCTCGATTTCCTTGAGACCGCGCTTGATATACCCCTCATACTTGACCTGGATCTCTACCTGTTCGATGACGGGACGGCCCAATTCGGGACGCTCGGTATCGACGGCAGCCAGATCATCATAGGTGACCTGAGGACGCTTGAGCAGATCGAGCAGGGGAACACCTGTGGCTACAGGTGTGGTACCGCAGCCTTCGAGAATGGTATTAAGCTGCTCTGTGGGGGGTACGCTGGTCTTTTTCAGGCGATGGATCTCGTTCTTTGCCGCCTCATATTTGGCCTCCATGGTGGCATAGCGTTCGGCAGAGATCAGTCCCAGCATAAGACCGTAGCCCATCAGACGCTGATCGGCATTGTCCTGTCGTGCGGTCAGGCGGTATTCCGAACGGGAGGTCATCATGCGATAGGGCTCATTGGTGCCCTTGGTGACCAGATCATCGATCAGCGTACCGATATAGCCGTCGGTGCGAGCCAGCGTAAAGGGCTCTTTCCCCAGTACACGATGGGCGGCATTGATGCCGGCCACCAGACCCTGTCCGGCTGCTTCTTCATAACCCGAGCTGCCGCACATCTGACCGGCAGCAAAGAGACCGGGCACGGTCTTGGTCTCCAGTGTGGAGGTCAGGCAGAGAGGATCGAGGCAATCATATTCGATGGCATAGCCAAAACGCATGACGGTGACATTCTCCAGACCCTCGATGGAATGCAGCATATCGATCTGCACATCTTCGGGCAGAGAGGTCGAAAGACCCTGCAGATAGACTTCCGAAGTGTCCAGGCCGCAGGGCTCCAGGAAGAGCTGATGGCGGCCCTTCTCGGGGAAACGAACGACCTTGTCCTCGATGGAGGGGCAATAACGGGGGCCGACACCTTCGATAGTGCCCGAAAACATGGGAGAACGATCGAGGGATGCACGAATAATATCATGGGTATTCTGATTGGTATAGGTCAAGTAGCAGACGGCCTGTGAAAGAGGTGTGCCGCTGCCAAAGCTGAAGCCTTCGCCATCGGGTTCGCCCTGCTGGACTTCCATACGGGAATAGTCGATGGTGCGGCCATCCAGGCGAGCCGGTGTACCGGTCTTGAAACGGCGCAGGGGCAGTCCCAATTCTTTGAGATTATCGGTCAGTCGGTCAGCCGGCAGCATACCGTCGGGGCCCGAATGGGTGGACACCTCTCCGGCAAAGGTCATGCTCTTGAGATACGTACCGGTGGCCAGGATGACAGCCTGTACTTCAAAGAGCAGGCCGGAGGCCAGACGGATGGCCGATACTTTACCCTCGTCATCGACCTCAATGGCAGCCACTTCGCCCTGCATGAGATGCAGGCCGGGGCAGGTCTCCAGAGCGTGCTTCATATAGTTGCGGTAGGCCATACGGTCGACCTGGGCACGAGGAGAATAAACCGCCGGACCCTTGCCGCGGTTGAGCATGCGGAACTGGATGCAGGTGGCATCGGCCGCACGGGCCATCTCGCCGCCCAGCGCATCGATCTCACGCACCAGCTGTCCCTTGGCCGTACCGCCGATGGACGGGTTGCAGGGAAGGTTGCCGATGGCATCCAGACAGGTGCAGAGGCACAGTACCGAACAGCCCAGACGTGCTGCCGCCAGTGCCGCTTCGATGCCGGCATGGCCTGCGCCAACCACCGCAATATCATATTTTCCGCCGATCCTTGCCATAGGTTTTCTCCCTCCCATCACCCCAAAATCGAGGTGTTTATCAAAACTTTTCGTATTATTCAAATCAAATATATCTTATCGTTGTTATTTTCCAACGCAGAAACGCGAGAAAATGCCGTGGGTGATGTCGATATCCACATCGTCGCCCAGCACCTGGCCGATCAATCTTGCGGCGCGCTCGGCATCCAACAGGAAGGCATCAGCGGTCAGACCCAGCTCGGCGCTCTGCTGTGCTTCACGCAGCGCATCGGCCGCCTGTCTGATGAGGGCCGCCTGTCGCTCACCTGTAATGAGAATCTCGGTCTCATCGGGGGCATTGCGCAGCAGCCAATCGGTCAGGCGGTCTACGCCCTCCCCTGTCTTGGCCGAAAGCTCCAGAACCTCACCGAAAGCCTCACGCACTTCGGTCAGATCGCAGCCCTGCAGGTCGGTCTTATTGATAACAGCTACCGTCTGCTTGCCCTTGCAGAGTTCCAGAATCTCGCGGTCTTCTCCATCCAACGGACGGGATCCGTCAAAGACGGCAATGACCAGAGATGCTTCGTTGGCCGCTTCATAGCTGCGGCCGATGCCCATGCTCTCGGCCAGGCCTGCGCCCTCTCGGATACCTGCGGTATCCATCAGGTTGAACAGCTGACCTTCCAGGGCAATACGATGGCCGACAACGTCGCGGGTGGTACCTGCCTCATCGGTGACGATGGCGCGCTCGAAGCCTGCCAGACAGTTGAACAGGGACGACTTACCGACATTGGGCTTACCGACAACAGCGACCGAAATGCCGTCGTTGAGGGCAGCCGAACGCAGATAACCGCGATAGAGCTTCTCCAGCGCAGCCGCATCTTCCGATACGGCCTGTGCGGCCTGCTGATATTCAAAAGGCTCGATGTCCTCATCGCTGTAATCACAGACGGCATAGAAATGGGCGATCAGCCCCAGCAGGCGCTCCTTCATGGCGGCCAGCGGCTTGGCATGATGGCCCTTGAGCAGCGCAGCCGCATTCTTGGCGCCCTGTTCGGTCTGGGCATAGATCAGATCGGCCACTGCCTCAGCAGCAGAAAGATCCATCTTGCCGTTCATAAAGCCGCGCTTGGTGAACGCACCGGCTTCGGCAGGACGTGCGCCGCAGGCATAGGCACTGCGAAGGGCCGCCGATACGATGGCTTCCGAGCCGTGGCAGTAGATCTCTGCCATATCTTCGCCGGTATAGGAATGGGGGCCGCGGAATACGCAGGCCAGGCAGATGTCGATGCACTGGCCGTCGCTGGCCAGCAGATCACCATAGATCATCTCGTTGGACTTACATTCCGACATGGCCTTGCCGCGCTTGGGCTTGAAAATACGGTCCATAATCTCCAGAACGCCGTTGCCCGACATGCGGACGATACCGATGGCACCGGGCAGCTTACCGCCCGAATAGGCCGCGATCACACCTGTCTGAAACATCTGCCTCTCCCCTTTCCTGCCCCAACGGGCAATAAAACACCTTTTAAATTGCAATATGCAGTACTTTTTATTTTATCCGATAATCTTTATATCGTCAATGGCTGCCCCACGGCAAAAAGAAAAGACCGTCCGAAGACGGTCTTTTATGTTTTCAATTCTGTTTTTTCACGGACATGTGCCGGGAAAAAACACACTAACCCGCCGGATTTTCCGCAGAAAAACGGCGAAACCCGCACCGCAGTGCGGAACCATTTGTCGAAAAGAACCCAACGAAGTGGTTCTTTGACAGTAAAGTTTACAGGGGCATGACCTTCTTGCCATAGACCTCGTTGAGGACCTGGGCAAAAGCGCAGTACAGAGCGGAAGAACCGCAGAAGATACCGACGATACCGGCAACAGTTGTGATGCCATGGTTGCCTGTGAAGTCACCGGCTGCCAGCAGGAAGAACAGCAGAGCCAGGCTGCCGAAGACGACCTGGTTGCCGCGTGTCTGCTTCAGAGTACCGACGAACATGAACAGGGTGAAGATGCCCCACAGCAGCAGATACCATGCCAGGCTCTGTGTGTCAACGGGGTACTTGTCAGCCCAGGGATTGCACCAGATGATGATCAGAGACCACCAGAAGCAGCCGTAAGCTGTGAAAGCAGTAGCGCCGAAGGTGTTGTTGTTCTTAAACTCCATGATGCCGGCGATGATCTGTGCCAGACCGCCCATGGCAAAACCCATAGCGATGACGACGACAGACAGGGGCAGCAGACCGCTGTTGTGCAGGTTGAGCAGAACAGTTGTCATGCCGAAGCCCAGCAGGCCCAGAGGTGCGGGATTGGCTTCCTTGTGAAGGTTGGACATTGTGTTGATCCTCCAATTGATCTTTCTCTTTTTTAGTTAAATTGCGCAAGCGCGCAACATGTCGAATATAGCATAGAGGCAGGGGGATTGTCAATGCGATTTCAGCTGACTTTCGCCGAGCATTGCCATCTTTCGCCCGCGGGACTATAATATCCTCATACCCATTCCCCTTCGGAGGTTACTTTTATGAACAAACAGCTCTTTACCCAGGCCATCGCCAAGTTCGCCGCCGGTGTTCTGCTGGTGGGCCTGCTGATCTTCTGGCCGGCAGGCACGCTGCATTATCCCCATGGCTGGCTCTTTATGACCCTTCTCTTCGGCCCCATGTTCCCGGCCGGACTCTTTATGATGAAAAAATCTCCCGACCTGCTCCGCAGCCGCCTCAAGGCCAAGGAAACCCAGGGGGAGCAGAAAACCGTCATTGCCCTCAGCGGCCTGATGTTCATGGTCGGCTTTCTTCTCTGCGGCTTCAACCATCGCTTCGGCTGGCACGTCCTCCCCCGTCCTGTGGTCATCGGCGCATCGGTGATCTTCCTGTTGGCTTACGCACTCTATGCCGAAGTTCTGCGGGAAAACACGTGGCTCTCCCGTACCATCGAGGTGCAGGAGAACCAGACGGTGGTTGACATCGGCCTCTACGGCATCGTCCGTCATCCCATGTATGCCGTCACCCTACTGCTCTTCCTGTCCATGCCGCTGGTATTGGGCTCCATCTATGCCTTCGTGGTCTTTCTGGCCTATCCGTTAATTATCATCAAGCGCCTGCTGGCCGAAGAAGCCTTCCTCGAAGAGCATCTGCCCGGCTATCGGGCATATCAGCAGAAGGTGCGCTGGCGTCTGCTCCCCTTCATCTGGTAACTGATCTGCATACGCAAACAGCGGCTGCCTAAGGCAGCCGCTGTTTTTATTTTCTGCAATTTTTCGGTTTTACAGGCTTTTTTTCCGTTTTCCGCTTGGGCAATGCCTCTGCCTTGCGCGCCCGCGCCAGCAGATCACGGTAATCGGCCAATCGATCGGGAGAGGCCCCTAACCAAAGGGCTACTTCCTTCCATCGTGCATCGTGGCCGCAGCGGATGCCATCGTGGAGAATATTATAGAGATGGGCGTACTCATGCCGCACGGTGTTGAGAAACTCTTCCTCGGTACCGCAGCGGCAGAGATAATCGGCAAAGGCCACATCGACTGCCTCCACGCCGCCCCCTTCGGTGCTGCGGCTGCGGCATACGCCCAGGGCCCGGGACATTCTGGCTGAAATACGGATGGGGACGTCCGTTGTATTTAAGCCTGTAACGCCGTCCAGACGGTCGAACTCCCGTCGGATATCTGATATGGTAAACATGAGGTTTCTCCTTTTTGATGGTGTCTCCGTGCCCGTGTGCGGGGCAGAAAACGGC
>JAFYOK010000226.1 GCA_017560175.1 Clostridia bacterium
GCGCAGGCAAAACCATGGATGAGACTTTCGGTCTGATTGAAACGGTAGAAAAGGCCGCACAGATCTATATGCTGACCGCTCATCTGCCGCGCATCAATACCATTCGCGATCATGAACTCAAGGAACTGGCCGAGTTCTTTGGCGTAAATTATCGCAAGGATTTTCTTGATCTTTAAGATATAAAAAGAAGCCCTTCCAATCGGAAGGGCTTTTTGCTTTATAAAGGCAGACGGACGGTAAAGGTGATCCTGCCGTCTTTCCAGTCGGCACGGATATGACCTTTGTGCTCGCGGACAATGGCTTCGGCAATGGCCAGACCAAGACCGTAGCTGTGGCGTTCGGTGCGTGCCTTGTCCAGACGGTAGAAGCGCTTGAAGATTTTTTTCAGTTCCTCTTTGGGGATCTCGGGACAGGGATTGGAAAGGGTAAGCAGTACGTGGTCGACACGGCGGCTGAGCTGCAGATGGAGCGTACCGGGGGTACTGCTGTACTTGGCAGCGTTGTCCAACAGGATATCCACCACCTGACGCAGATGATTTTCGCTGCCATTGAGGATGAGGGGAGATGCAGGGAGATCGGCATCCAGCGTCAATCCGTTTTCGAAGCAGAGCGGCTCGAAAGGCAGCAAAGCATCGGCGACAAGGGCAGTCAAATCGATGGGAGTGCGTGTCGCCCGGGTATGTCCGTTGTCCACGCGCGCCAGATCGAGCAGACTTTCGGTCAGGTCACGCATCTGTCTGGCCATGGTCAGAATATTATGGGTAAAGCCATCCCGATCGATTTCAGTATAACTGCTGTCCTGCAGCAGTTCGGCATTGGTCAGTATGACCGTGAGGGGCGTTTTGAGCTCGTGGGAAGCATCGGCAACGAACTGTTTCTGCTGTGTCCAGGCCTGTTCCACGGGGCGTATCATCCAACGGGCCAGCAGCAGGCTGATGCCGAAGAAGAGCATCCATGCTGCTGCTCCAACCAACAGGCAGTTTTTCCAGAGGCCGCTCAGCATAAGCTGTTCGCCGGAAATATCCATAAAGACCAGGGTTGTCCCCATGGGCGTATTGATACGGCTGTAGCGCAGGCTGTATTGTTTCAGCAAGCCGCTCTGTTCCTGTGTGTTGTCGACCTCGGCGAGGATATCGTCCAGAAAAGTCAGGTCGCTCAGGTCATAATAGGTGCTGTGGGTATCCATAAGATTGCCATCACGGTCGCGCTCGACAATAAAGAAAGGGATACGGGCATCACCATCAAAAGCAGGCGGCTCGTTGGGACGAAAGACACGGTGGGGCATAGCCGAAACGGCCTGCATGAGCTGCAGGCTCTGGATCTCCAACCGTCGGGTGGTGGAGTTGATGATGAGGCCGCAGATGACGCAGAGCATGAGGGTAAAGACCAGCATGGTGACGGCGATCAGCTTGCGGCGCAGCTGTTTTAACATGAAGTTTCAACCTCCAGATGATAGCCCAGGCGGCGCACTGACAGGATACGAACATCCGAGCCGATGGAGGTCAGTTTCTTGCGCAGAAAGCCGACATAGACCTCAACGTGGTTTTCAACGGCATTGGAGTCGTAGCCCCAGACACGGGCAAGAATGGTTTCTTTGGGAAGGTTGCGCTCTCCGCTCTGGAAGAGCAGGCGGATGACATCGAACTCTTTGGCCGAGAGGCGGACACGCTTTTCACCGCAGAACAGGGTGGAGGAACCCAAGTCGAGGGTGGTGTTGCCAAAGGTCAGCTCATCCACCTGCGCGCCCTGGCGGCGCAGCAGGGCGTGGATGCAGGCCAGCAGTTCACGGGTGTCAAAGGGTTTGGTCAGATAATAGTCGGCTCCGGCATTGAGACCTTCGATGCGGTCTTCGATGGAAGACTTGGCGGTCAGCATCAGAATTGGAGTCGCACAGCGGGCGGCACGAACCTGGCGAGCCACCTGATAGCCGTCCAGCCCGGGCATCATAACATCCAGAATAAGCAGGTCATAAATGCCCAAAAGGGCATATTCCTTGCCGGTCTCGCCGTCGTATACAGCTTCTACATCAAAGCCTTTGCCTTCCAACAGGGTCTTGAGGGAATCGGCAAGCAGGCGTTCATCTTCGATGATGAGGATCTTCATGGTATTCTCCTTAGGGGTTGCATAAGATAAAACTTCTTTAGCCTATCATAAACCGCCAAACTGAAAACAGGCTTAAAAGAAATGTTTTTAAGGAAAAGAAAAACGCACTTCACAATCGAAGTGCGTTTTGTGGTTGTTTTAGATTACTGGCTGATCCTGGCCAGAACTTCATTGACCAGTTTGCCGTCGGCTTTACCCTTGACCAGAGGCATGAGGCTCTTCATAATGCGGCCCTTGTCCTTGCCGGTGGGGGTCTCGATGCCCAGATCGTTCAGAACACCGCGGATAACGGCCTCGATTTCGGCTTCGTCCATCTGCTTGGGCATATAGAGCAGCAGGATGTTGCGCTCGAAGTTGAGGGTTGCCAGCATTCCGGTGCGGTCGGCAGGGCAGGTGTCGATGCTTTCCTTGTTCTGCTTGACCAGCTTCTGGATGACTTCGATCTCCTGTTCGGGAGAAAGCTCGGTGACCAGCAGTTCCTTGGCCTTGTTGGTCAGTGCATTGAGGATGGCCGAATAGACCTGCTTGGTATCTTTGTCGCCGGCCTTGAGGGCGTCGGTCATTTTGGTACGGATCTCATTTGTCATGCTCATAGGTCATGTCCTCCTTGGTGGATTGGTTTCTGAAGATATTATACTACGAAACCTATCCGTTTACCATAATAAAATCTCGGTTACTCCAGTTCATTCCAGATGGTGAAGCCAAGGATGAGCGCACCACCCACCAGCTGAGGCAGGGTCATGGGTTCATGGAGCAGCGCCACCGATACCAGTACGGCCACCAGAGGATCGACATAGCTGAGGATGGCAGCTTCCTGACCCGAGACCGACTTGAGGTTGGAGAAGTAGAGGCAGTAAGTGATGCCGGTATGCAGCAGACCGAGGATCAGCAGGCAGATCAGTCCTTTGCCGTCCAAAGCCTGAGGATGGAGGCCGCCGGTGGACAGAACATAGGGGATCAGAATGGCGATGGCGGCCATGAACTGTACGATGGTGCGGTGCAGGCCGGAAACATCAGAAATCGACTTATTGATCAGAACGACCGAGGCGTAGAGGACGGCAGCGCCCAGGCCGAGGGCAATGCCCAGTCCATGGCGTCCGGCGACTGCGGTGGGGGTGCCGATGATGAGCACCAGGCCGATGGTCGACATGATAAAGCAGAAGATGCCGCGGCGGCTGAGTTTTTCGTGGAAGAGCAGGGGGGAAAGGATGGTGACCAATACCGGGGCGAAATAATAGCTGAGGGTGGCGATGGATACGGTGGTGTATTTATAGGCTTCAAACAGCAGGATCCAGTTGAAGCCCATGGCCGCACCGCAGAGGGCCAGTTTGGGCAGGTCGCGGCCCATAGCGCGCAGGTTGGGCAGCTGACGGGTCAGCAGCAGATAGATGGCCATGAAGCCGGCAGCCAGCAGACCACGGTAGAGGGCCATTTCGCCCGAAGGGATGGTGATGTTGCGGGTGAAAAGGGGGATGGTGCCCCAGACAGCCATGGAAAAGACGATCTGCAGGCGAGCCTTGTTGTGGGATGACATGGATTTTTCCTCCATTCCATGAAATATGTGTTTCGGAATAGAAATATCATAAGGCCTTTGAGGCATTCTGTCAAAGGGAAGATTGCAAAGCCTGCCCCTCTATGCTATGCTGAAAACAGAAAAGCACCTTAAAGGAGGAAAAATCATGTTTCGTGAAATGATCCGTAAAGATAAACAGCTGCCTGCAGAAGTCTGCCGTCAGCTTCTGATCGAAGAAAAACGCGGCATCCTGTCGGTCATCGGCGAGAATGGCTATCCCTATGGCACACCCATGAACCATTGGTATGATAAAGAAAGCGGAAAGATCTATTTCCATTGCGGCCGTATCGGCCACCGCCTGGATGCACTGGAGCGCTGCGACAAGGCTTCCTTCTGCGTGGTTGACAAGGGTGAGCCCAGCGATAAGCCCTGGGCGCTGACCGTAAAGAGCGTCATTGTCTTTGGAAGAGTTGAGATCATCGATGATGCTGCGCTGATGGCCGACGTGGCCACCAAACTGAGCTACAAGTTCACACAGGATGACGAATATATCCGAGGCGAGATCGAGCAGAGCGGCCCGGCCACCCTTCTCCTTTGCCTGACACCCGAGCATATCTGCGGCAAGCAGGTCGTGGAAGCATAGTTCTCTTGCAAAAAATCGGTCTATCCGATAGAATAAAACTAAGCGAAATATACACCATCCCAAAACATACGGAGGTAGAAACAATGACAGTAAAAGAAATGTATCAGATGGTCATGGACCTGGTCGGTCTCGACTTTATGCCCGAAGACAGCGGCATTGTCTATGACAACGAGAAGGAAGTCAAGCGTGTTCTGGCGGGCATCGATATGGATCCCACCATGCTCATGCTGGCCAAGCAGCTGGGCTTTGACTGTGTTGCACAGCATCATCCCAACGGTATCCTCAATCCCGGCACCAGCGAGCTGTTCAGCCGTGACCATATGAAGAAGCTGATGGAGTGCGGTGTTCCCATCAATGAGGCACAGCGCCTGGCTTATGACGGCAAGCGCGCCCGTGAGCAGGCTATGCACACACGCAATAAGACACAGATGCGTGATGTTGCCAAGCTGCTGGATATCAGCGACGTTGCTTTCCATACACCTGCCGATATGCTGGCCGAGCGCACCGTTCAGGCCAAGATGGATGCCCTCAGCGAGCGCAATCCCCGCTGCACCGTTCAGGATGTTATTGACGAACTGATGACCATCCGTGAATATGCCGAAGCACTGGAAGGCCAGCAGCCCGAAGTCTGGGTCGGCTCCAAGGACAGCTTTGCAGGCAAGATCTACGTCGAAATGTACGGTGTCGGTGCACCCACCCTGGAAGAGTACATCGCCTGCTCCAATGCCGGTGTCGGTACCTTCATCGGTATGCATGCCAAGCCCGAGATCGTCGAAGGCCTCAAGAAGCACAATAAGTCCAACCTGATCATCGCCGGTCACATGGCCAGCGACTCGGTCGGCTTCAACCAGATCCTCAATGCCTGGGAAGAGAAGGGCATCGAGGTCGTCCGCATCAGCGGTATTGTCTAAGTAAAAACTTTATAGCAGAAGAAAGCCCCTGTGGAACTCCACAGGGGCTTTTGTTGTATAGCTTTAGTTGAGGGTCAGGCGCTCGATTTCCTTGACGCTGCGCTTGCTGTCGCTGTCGCCAAAGACGATCAGCTGCATGGTGCCGCTTTCTTCATCCAGCAGCAGGACAGCTTTGTTGTCTTCCTGCAGCTCTTCCATGGAAACTTCGGCGCTGAAGCCATCGGCAGCGGTAGCGGTAACGCTCTCGCAGGTGAAATCTTTGCCAATGGTAACGGTCAGCAGGGTATGCAGAGAGAAGCCCATGCCGTCGACCGGCTTGACTTCGCCCTTGCCGTTGACGCGTTCACCGTGGATCTCGGTCAGAACGATGCCCTGCAGATCGGCATAATGGGTTTTGCCGTTGTAGTCAACTGCGATGCTGTTTTCGGGAACCTTATCCCTGCCCAGCAGGTAGACGGCGGCAGCTGCGATGGTGACCAGCAGCAGAACGGCCAGCGCGATTTTGATGGTTTTGCTTGTTTTCATAGGTTAATCCTCCTTGTCCGCAGTGCGGAAATTGATGGCAGGCCGCAGCTTATCGGCAAGGATACCGCCGAGCAGGCCGAAGAGGGTGCCGGACAATGTGGCCACACAGCCATACACCAGCAGGATGATCCCCCACAGATGAAAGACGATGATATTGGCCGTCATGGCAGCTGCCAGCGAGCCGACGGCATTGGCGATAACCATTGCATCTCCTACAGGCAGGGAGCAGCGGCGAGCCAGCAAAAAGATCCCATCCATCAGCAGGCCGGGCATAATATAGCCGATGGGTGCGAGTACACCCATACTGCCCACCATACCAAAGGAAACGGCCAGCATACTCTGCACAACGGCCATTTTGGTACAGCACCAACGGCTGGGAGCCAGCGTGCCGGCCAGTGCCAGGAACATGAGGGAAAAGGCTGTGCCAATACCGCCGGGGATACGCAGCCAGCCGGTAATCATGTTGGCGATGGGGGCCACAAGGCGTTTGCCAAAGAGGCCCAGGCCGCAGCAAAGGGCCCAGAAGATCATTTTGCGAAGGCGATCGTCCTTCATTTCGGTTCCTCCTTTTCGGCGGTCAGAACGAAAAAAAGCTGCGTCTGACCGTTTTCAAGGATGCACGATCAGACGCAGCAGGACTGCGCCGGAAAAGCATCTCTTTTTCAAACACGGAAGGCGGTTCGGTTTCCCTTGCCACCCTGGGGACGGGGCAGATGCACCTATCCCGGCGCAATGCCATGGCCGGAGGCTTTAGGCATTTTTGCTCAGAGATTTACATTGTGTTGTACAACTACAATATACCTGTGGGTCGGCCACAGGTCAAGGCTCTTTTACAGAGCCTTGACTTCAACCAGGTTGGTATGCTGGGGGTTGCCCTTGGCCAGAGGAGTGGGGCGGCGGTCGGTCAGGACGTTGATGGAGCCGCGTTTATCAGTGCCATCCTTGTCGGGGTTGTACCATGCGCCCTGGGCGATGGCGACAACACCGCGAACAATACGGTCGGTGACCAGAACGGGCATACGGATGTGGCCGCGGTCATTCCAGACTTCGGCCAGATCACCTGTGCGCAGGCCGCGGGCAGCTGCATCGTCGGGATGGATCCACATACGCTGGGGATCGGTCTCTTCCATCCAGGGGTTGTTGTCGTGGACAGAATGGCAGCGGCGCTTGGTGTGCCAGCCGATCAGCTGCAGAGGGTATTTCTCACGCAGAGGATCATGAGGGCCTTCGGGACAGGGAACATAGATGGGCAGCGCAGGGATCTCTGCAGGATTCTCAAAGTCGGCCAGACGCTGGGAATAGATCTCGATCTTGCCCGAAGGTGTCTTGAAGGGGTGATGTTCAGGATCGCGGATCTGGTCGGCGTAGGCGATGTAGGTCTTGGGATTCTTGTAAGTATAGCCGCCGTTAGCCTTGAACGCAGCATAGGGAGGCAGTTCGGGTTCCTGTTTGCGGAGGCCGTTATAAATATCCTCCAACCACTGTTCACGGGTCTCGCGGCCTTCCGACCATGCTTCCCACAGGCCCAGACGATGGGCAACATCAGAGATCCAATGGTATTCGTCGCGGCAGCCGAAGATGGGTTCGATGACGCGATTGTGGTGGAGCAGATAATGTCCCTGGCGCCAGGGGCCGGCCATATTGTCTTCTTCCAGGAAGGAAGTGCCGGGCAGCAGGATATCGGCAAACTTGGCACTGGGGGTCATAAAGACATCGGTGCAGAGAATGAACTCACACTTGCTTTCGTCCTGCAGGACCTCGATGGTATGGTTGATATCGGAATGCTGATTGATGAGGGTATTGCCGGCCAGATTGAAGAGCATCTTGATGTCGGTGTCCAGCTGCTCAACGCCCTGGATATGATCCTTCTTTCGGGTCATCTGTGCGCCGCGCTCGATGGCTTCGAGCCACATAAAGACCGAGATGGTGGCCTTGTAGGGGCGGTCGCCGATGGGGAAACCGGGCTGGGCTTCTTCCTTGGACATACCGACACCGGCTGCGCCGCCGCCGGGGATACCGATGTTGCCGGTCAGCGCGGTCAGTGCAGCGATGGCACGTACCGTCTGCTCGCCGTTGCCGATGCGCTGGGCACCCAGACCGGGCAGGATGCAGGCAGGTTTGGTGGTGGCATATTCACGGGCCAGAGCACGAATGACATCGGCAGGGATGCCGGTGATGGGTTCGGCCCATTCGGGTGTCTTGGCAATGCCGTCGATGCCGCCGAAGATGTAATTCTTAAAGTTTTGGCTCTTATCAGAGCCTTCAGGCATGTGGGCTTCATCAAAGCCCAGGCAGAAGCGATCCATGAAAGATTGATCCTGCAGGCCCTCTTCCCAGATGACATAGGCCATGGCATTGGCCAGAGCACCGTCGGTGGAGGGAACGATGGGGATCCACTGGTCGGCAAAGGACAGGGCGCTGTCGCTGTTTCGGGGGTCGATGACGATGACCTTGGCACCCTTCTTTCTGGCTTGTACGATCATATAGCTCAGCTGGGGAGAGAAGATGGTCTCGGTGGGGTTGTGGGCCCAGAGAATGAGCAGTTTGGTATTGAGCAGGTCTTCGACGCTGTTGCCGCTCATGTTGTCGCCGTAGATGTAGGGGGTGACATACTGGGCACAGGCCGAGCTGTAGGAACCGAAGAGATCGACATAGCCGCCGTCCAGATTGAGCAGACGCTTGGTCAGGCGGTCGGGACGGATGACGGCACTGATGCCTGTGCCGTAGTTGACATAGCGCGCGCCGACGCCATATTTGTCACGGATGCGCACCCATTCGGCAGTGATGAGGTCGGCAGCTTCTTCCCAGCTGATGCGGGTGAAGCGGCCTTCGCCGCGCTTGCCGATACGCTTCATGGGATAGCGCAGACGCTGGCCGGTCATATAGGTGCGGCGATAGCCGCGGCCGCGGACACAGGCGCGGATGGAGGGGTCGCCAATGTCGCATCCGGTCTCGACAGCCAGAATGCAGCCATCCTGCTCGGTGGCGTGGACGGCGCACTTGCCGCCGCAGTTGTTGCGGCCTGCGGTCTTGATGGTGTGGATGGGGCCAGCGGAGATGGCAGCATTGCGGCCGTTTTCATAGGCCTCCCAGCAGAGCAGATGTTCTTTGCAATCCTCAGGTGTGCAGAGTGCGGCAGGAGAGCAGTCACGGCAGAAGTTGACCAGATGTTCGGCCACGCGCAGGAAAAGAGGGGTGTCGGAATGGGCTTTGATGCCATCGGCGACGGTGCGGACGGTATCCAGCAGATAAAGCGCAATGAACTCATCCAGCGCGTCGATATAGTCTTTGGCGTTTTCTGCATCATGGAGGGCGCAGGCCAACAGGTAAGCGGCAAAGCGCAGCTGCTGGCCGATGTAGTCGGGGGGATTGCCGTCCATGGCCACGGGGGTATAGCCCCAATGGCGGTAGAAGCGAAGGACTTCCAGGGTGGTCTCATCCAGCAGGCTGCCCTGCTCGTACTTGCAGGTGGATGCCCACAGGGGGATGTAGATGTCGGCATGGACACCCATGAAGAGCTCCTGGTATTCCTGCTGCAGATCGGAAGGATCTTCGGGATAGCCCTCCTCCTGCCAACCGGCAAAATGGGTGAAGAAGTTCGAAAGACGGCTGGTATGGAGCCAGCGGCTCAGCAGATTAACATTCATGGAACTTGGCTCCTTTCTCGCAAAGGGCGGCAGAGAGTGTGGTTACGGTATGGCCTTCCAGAACGGCCTGTTCGAGTGTCGCCATGGCCGAAAGATCGCCCAGCAGGGCAGCGCCGCAGATACGATCATCCTTCAGACAGAGGGTCAGGTCGGCGTCTGTGCGGCCTTCGGTTCTGGGATTGACGAAGAAACGATCGAGGTCGCCCTTCAGATGATAGTGACGGAAGGAATAGGATTCAGCACTCAGCTTACCCATATCGCCAATGACCATCAAAGAGGTGTCGGCGGTATGGATCATGGCAGGTTCGGGGATGGCGGTATAGCATACATCACCGCCAAGGGCATTGATGCCGGCAATGCGGCCCTGTTCGATGCTCTGCAGCCATGTGGCAGCGCTGGAAGAGGCACAATCGCCGCAGGCCAGAATGTCAGGATGATTGGTATACAGATGCGCATCGACAGCAACTGTACGATCGGCGGCCAGTCCGGCTGCCTTTGCAAGGCTTGCGTTGGCACGGTAGCCGGTAGAGAGGATGACGAGGTCGGCAGGATAGCTGCGTCCATCGTTCAGCAGCACGCGATCCTTTTCGATGGCTGCGATCTGTACACCGGTGTCTACCTTGATACCCTTGGCCTCGATAGCGGTACGGAGATTTGTGGCGGTATGGGCATCGAGAATGCGGCCCAACAGCTGGTCGACCATATCGAGGACGGTGACCGACAAGCCGGCCTTGTGCATCTCCCAGGCCAGCTCCAGGCCGGTGATGCCGCCGCCGATGACAACGGCGCTTTCGTCGGTCATCATGGCTTTGCGGAGGGCGGTCAGGTCGGTATCATAACGCAGGGTGTAGACATGGGGCAGGTCATGGCCTGGGATAGGAGGGACAAAACATTCCATGCCCAGAGCATAGATGCACTTGTCATAGGATACGGTGCGGCCATCGGCCAGCGTGACGGTATGTGCATCGGCATCCAGAGCGGAGATCTCGGCACAGATATAATGAACATGGGCTTTCATCCAATCCTCATCCACGATGGGATAGCGATTGATGGCAAAGCTGCGAAGCAGGCCCTTGGACAGCAGAGGACGGGCATAGGGCAGACGCTGTTCGCGGGAGATCATGGTGATTTTGGCGTGGGGCGCACGGGTGCAGATCTCCTTTGCAGCCGATACGGCAGCTGCACCGCTGCCAAGGATGACGATATGGCTGCTGTTGTCGGAAAGCGGAGCAATTTCGGTTTCGGCAAGGGTGGGTGCAGCCGCTTCGGCTGCAGGTTCTGTACCGTTCACCAACAGGCTGGGGCAGGTCATGGCCGGGTCGGGCAGGAAGGGGAGTTCTGCACCGCAGCTGCCGTACTGCGCTTTGAGTTCTTCCAAATCGCCGAACTGCAATGCGCGGACAGGGCAGGCATCGACACAGATGGGGTTGCGCCCCTCAGCACGGCGGGCAGCGCAGCCATCGCATTTCTGTGCATAACCGGTGATAGAGCTGAGGGTGATGGCGCCGTAGGGGCAGCTGTGTACGCAGCGACCGCAGCCGATACAGCGGGTACGGTCGTGCTGTACGGTGCCGTCTTCGGCTTTATAGAGTGCGCCGTTGGGGCAGACCTCTACACAGGCCGGATGCTGGCAATGGTTGCAGGCACCGCTGAAAAAGGTCCATCGGCCATCGACCTGTACCGGGGAAACACGGCGGAAAAAGTCGCCGGAAGGCAGGTTGTGTGCCTCCTTGCATCCCATCTGACAGGCGCGGCAGCCAATGCAGGCGGAAGGATCATAATAAAATCCCATTTGTTTCATAGGGTTTTCCTCCAATGGTTGCAGGTGAATTTCTTCTTTTAATATCAGTATAACGGAAGAGAGAAGTGATTGCAACGAAATCGGAATGGGCGATTGTTCATTTTGAAGAGAATATGGTATAATGAGGACAAATGAAAAACAGGAGGGAAGAACCATGCCCTTACAGATCATACGTAACGATATTACAAAGGTGCAGGTCGATGCCATTGTCAATGCAGCCAACAATACGCTGCTGGGCGGCGGCGGTGTCGACGGCGCCATCCATCGTGCTGCAGGCCCGGGATTGCTGGCCGAATGCCGCACACTGAACGGCTGTGCCACCGGCGAGGCAAAAATCACCGGCGGCTATGACCTGCCCTGCAAATATGTCATCCATACCGTCGGCCCCATCTGGCAGGACGGCCATCACAGAGAGCGGGAACTGCTGGTGTCCTGCTATAGGAAGAGCCTGGAACTGGCAAAGGCCAACGGTTGTGAAACGGTGGCTTTTCCCTTGATTTCGGCAGGTGTCTATGGCTATCCCAAGGCAGAGGCGCTTCACGTCGCCATCGAGACCATCGGCGGTTTTTTGCTGGAAAACGATATGACCGTCTACATCGTCGTTTTTGACCGTACGGTTTTCAATTTCAGCACCAAACTCTTTGCCGATATTGCCGAATATATCGATGATCGTTACGTGGATACCCACAGTGATGCACGCAGAGAGCGGCTGCGCATGGAATGTGTCTGTGCACCTATGGCTGCGGCAAAAGGTATGGTTGCTTCGACTTCGCTGACCGATATGCTGAAAGATATGGATGCAGGCTTTTCGGAAACCCTGCTGAACCTCATCGATCGCAGCGGCAAAAAGGACAGCGAGATTTATAAGAAGGCCAACATCGACCGCAAACTCTTTTCCAAGATCCGTAAGGATCCCGGATATCACCCCTCCAAAACGACAGCTATTGCATTGGCAATCGCGCTGGAGCTGGATCTGGAGCAGACAAAGGATCTGATCGCTCGTGCCGGTTATACGCTTACCCACAGCAGTCATTTTGATATCATCATTGAGTTTTTTATTCAGAATAAAGACTATGATGTTTTCAGAATCAATGAGGTACTTTTTGGCTATGACCAGAGTTTGCTTGGGAATATGAAAGAATAAAAACAATGCCCCAATCGTATGATTGGGGCATTTCTGCATTATTTCTCCAACAGGAAAATATAATTGTTTTCGTTGGAATACTTTTCGGAAAAGTGGTAGTTCAGACGATTGAAGACTTTGGCATCTTCGGGGGAATCGATGTTATTCTCGGCAAGGAAGCCTACCATTTCGCCGCGGGCCATCTTGCATAATGTACCCTTTTCGATGATTTTGCCATTCTCCTGCAGTTCGCCGAAGGTGCAGGTGATCATGCGGGTATCTTTGGGCAGATGTCTGGAGATACATTGGCTGTATTCCTTGGAAGCCAGATTGAAAATGGTGTCGGTCTCGCTGCACAGGGATTCTGCAAGGCTGCTGCCCCAGTAAGCATAGAGGTCTTTATGTTCGCCCATTTTCAGCTTGGCGCCCATTTCCAGACGATAGGGCACAACACCGTCAAAGGGACGCAGCAGACCGTAGAAACCCGACAGAATACGCAGATGCTGTTGGGCATATTCAAACTCACGATCGCTGAATACACCGGGGGCCATGTACTGATACTGGATGCCTTCATAAGCCAGGATGGCCGGGGTCAGGTTTTTGCGGAGATCCATGGTCTGCAAACGATCAAAGTTGAGCTGCGCGATCTGATCGTTGCATTTCCAGAGGTTCTTCAGTTCGGTATAGGACATAGAACGCAGCGTATCGGCAAGGGTCTGGCTGCGGTCAAGGAAACGGGGAAGGTCGCGCCAGGCAAGGCTGTCGACATCGACCTTCATCTTTTTGGCAGGAGAAATGATCAGCTTCATGGTTTATTCCACCTCATAGGGCCAGGTATTGATGCCGCCGAACTCATAAACGGCAGTATAGCCGAGATCGGCCAGGGCTTCCGAAGCCGTCTTGCTGCGGTTGCCGCTGCGGCAGTAGACCAGTACGGTGGAATCAAGGGCGGGGATGACAGCGGCCGCGGTGTCTTTGTCAATGGTGTCGACGGGCAGCAGCAGAGCATTGGGGATATGGCCGCTGTCGAACTCGTATTTTTCGCGTACATCGAGAATGATGACCGATTGGGTGTCCATCATTTCCTTGGCGGTGTCCTGATCGATCTGGGTATAAGTGGCCTTGCTTCCGCAGCCGGTGCAGAGCAGCAGAAGAAACAGGAAAAGGGAAAGCAGTCGTTTCATGGTAATGCTCCTTTGTATGAGGTTGGTTTTACTTTACCATAGAAAGGCCAAAAAGGGCAACAGTTGCGTAGATGTAAAGATATTGATATGATGAAAGAAAGGGAGGGGAGACTTATGCAGGATCGATATGCAGGAGATATTGGTGATTTTGGAAAACTGGGATTGTTGAAAAATCTGATTTGTGAAGGGTTTCATATAGGGGTGAACTGGTATAAGACTGAGCCGCCTAAGTCGGAGATAAATAAGGATGGAACTTTTGTCCAGGCCGATGGAAAACACAAAATCAAAGAGAAATATTTCCCCTGTGATCCCAAACTGGCTGAAGTATTGCTGCATATTTCGGAACACGAAGGCCGCTCTGTTTCTATGATTCAAAATGCAAACCTTCTGGATGAAGGGATGGCAGAATATTATGATGTGCCGGTTCCTGTGAAAGACCGAAATCAATGGCATAGAAATGCGCTGAAGGAGCTGAAGAACAGTGATATTGTTTTTCTTGACCCGGATAACGGGCTTCTTGTTAAAAGTGTAGGGCGAAAATCTGCCAAAAGTGTAAAGTATACATTCGAAGAAGAAATA
>JAFYOK010000227.1 GCA_017560175.1 Clostridia bacterium
CCTGCGGTGCATGAAAAATTGTGGTGCCTGTGGCGCATTCATAGGGGCGATTTTCAAATCGCCCCAACAAAAGCCCGTTCCGATCGGAACGGGCTTTTCGTATATCCGAAGATAGATTACTTCATCGATTCGCCGATGACGCGGTAAGCGTTCTTCCAGCAGATCTTTTCGATCTCGTCAGCTGTGAAGTGCTTCTCCAGTGCGGCGATGACCTGAGGCATACCGGAATAGTCGCCAAAATCCAGGTTGTTGCCGATGCCGTCGAAGTCGGAACCAAAGGCAACTGCATCGATACCGGCCTTGTTCTTGATGTAGAGCGCATGGCGGACGATATCATCGCAGGTGGTCAGGTTGTTCTTGGCAGCCTCTTCGCTCATGAAGGGAGCACAGTAGTTGAGGCCGGTCAGACCGCCCTTTTCACCCAGCAGCTTGAGCATCTCGTCGGTCAGGTTGCGGCGGTGGTTGCACAGGCCGCGTGCGTTGGAGTGGGAAGCGACGATGGGCTTCTTGGAGTGTTCCAGAACATCGAAGATACCGGCATCGTTGAGGTGGGAAACGTCGATGATCATGCCCAGCTCATTCATGCGTGCGATGGCTTCGAAGCCGAAAGGCTTGAGGCCCTTCTTCATGATCTCGGGATCAGCCGATGTGGGGTAAGCGACCGAGTTCTCATAGTTCCATGTCAGAGACATGAGGCGGACGCCCTTCTGGTAGAATTCGTCAACGCGCTCGATCTTGCCTTCCAGGGGAACACTGTCTTCGATGGCCAGGATGGAGGACAGCAGGCCCTTTTCGCGGTTGGCCTTGATATCATCCAGGCAGAATGCAGGCGCCAGGATGTCCTTGTTCTTTTCCAGCTCTTCCTTATACTTCTCGTAAACGAAGTTGAAGTATTCATAGGGCTGCATGGTGACGCCCAGAGACTCGGCTGTATCGTGCAGAGGGATCCAGATGGCAAAGAACTGCGCCAGGCCCTCACCCTTGAGCATCTTCTCCAGGGAAATGTGGCAGTCGTTGCTTCTCAGGCCGACCTTGCCTTCGCTTCTGGCGATACGCTCGCCCATGGTGTCGCAGTGGAAGTCGATTACACGCATCATAAGTAGTGTCCTCCTGTATATGGGTTTTGTTTTGGTTTGCTGTAATAAAGTATACAGGATATTGGAAAGTCTGGCAAGGGGAAAAGAAAAACGGAGAGGCAATTTGCCTCTCCGTTGGATGGAGTCTTTTTAGATTAGAGAGCAGCCTTCAGCTCTTCGATGCGGTTGGTACGTTCCCAGGGCAGGTCGAGATCGGTGCGGCCGAAGTGACCGTAAGCAGCGGTCTGACGGTAGATGGGACGCTGCAGCTCCAGGGTACGGATGATGGCTGTGGGACGCAGGTCGAAGACCTTCTCAACAGCAGCTTCCAGAGCAGCATCGGAAACGGTGCCTGTGCCGAATGTGTCCAGACGGACAGAGACAGGGCGGGCTACGCCGATGGCGTAAGCCAGCTGAACCTGGCAGCGGTCAGCCAGACCGGCTGCAACAACGTTCTTGGCGACCCAACGGGCAGCATAAGCTGCGGAACGGTCGACCTTGGTGGGATCCTTGCCGGAGAAAGCGCCGCCGCCGTGGGGAGCAGTGCCGCCGTAGGTGTCGACGATGATCTTACGGCCGGTCAGACCGGAGTCGCCCTGAGGGCCACCTGTAACGAAGCGGCCGGTGGGGTTGACGAAGATCTTGGTCTGTGCATCCATCAGCTCAGCAGGGATGGTGGGCAGGATGACCAGGTTGGTCATATCTTCGCGGATCTACTCCAGTGTAGCATCGGGATGATGCTGTGTGGACAGAACAACGGTGTCGACGCGGACGGGTGTGCCGTTCTCGTCATACTCAACAGTGACCTGAGTCTTGCCGTCGGGACGCAGGTAGGAGACCTTCTCCTCCTTGCGGACCTGTGCCAGCTTGTAAGCCAGCTTGTGGGACAGGGAGATGGCCAGGGGCATCAGCTCCTCGGTCTCGCGGCAGGCATAGCCGAACATCATGCCCTGGTCGCCGGCGCCGTTGTCCAGCTCGTCGGAGCCGTCAGCCTTGGATTCCAGAGACTTATCAACGCCCATGGCGATGTCGGGGGACTGTTCGTCGATGGATGTGATAACAGCGCAAGTGTCGCAGTCGAAGCCATACTTGGCGCGGTCGTAGCCGATGTCACGAACGACATCACGAGCGATCTTGGGGATGTCTACATAGCAGTCTGTTGTGATTTCGCCCATGACGTGGACCAGACCGGTGGTAACGGTGGTCTCGCAGGCGACGCGGGCGGTGGGGTCCTTTTCGAGGATGGCGTCCAGAACAGCGTCGGAGATCTGGTCGCAGATCTTATCGGGATGTCCTTCGGTGACGCTTTCGGATGTAAAGAGTCTTCTTGCCATTGTGTTTTTCCTTTCTGTATGTGGGCGAATAAATTAAAATCGATTATAAAAAGACCTGTACCGAACGCGGTACAGGTCAGATGTTTTGGATCTTCCTCATCTCGCGTTTCCGCCGGATTTGGCACCTTGCATTCGTAGGTTGCCGTGGTATCTTCGGGCCGGTCCCTCCACCACTCTTGATAAGGTCTTAAAAGAGTCTTGTATTGTTGCAGAACACATTATAATCAGCCCATTTTCCTTTGTCAACCCGCGCAAATCATGATTGTGAAAAATCACCGAAGGAGGCTTTTTCGAGGGGTTCGGCAGGATGGCGTATCGGTCAGAATGACGGTGTCTTTGGCATATTTATTGCCCATTCCTTTTATAAGCTCATAAATATTTTAATAAAATGGTGTTGTATACTGAAAAAGAGGTGCAGAATTTGCAGAAAAATCAAAAAACAAGGTTGCCTTAAATCGCCTTTAATGATAGTATATAGTTGTAAGGTCACAAGGCAGCCCTTTACTGAAATGGCTTCCAGGATTGTGGCCAATACTTTCATGTAATTCTGTGCTATGGTACGGTTACGAAAGCACGAAACCATAGAACAAAAAACAGGAGGAACACTACAATGAACTACAACAGATCCTTTAACTTTTCCGCTGGCCCCGCTATGATGCCTGAGAAGGTCCTGGAAGAGATCCGCGACGAGATGATGAACTACCGTGGCAGCGGTATGTGCGTCATGGAGATGAGCCATCGTTCCAAGGTCTACCAGCAGATCATCGACGATGCAGAGGCTGATCTGCGCGCTCTGATGGGCATTCCCGAGAACTACAAGGTTATCTTCGTCCAGGGCGGCGGCACACTGCAGTTCGCTATGGTTGCTCAGAACCTGCTGAAGGACGGCGTCGGCTGCTACGTTGAGACCGGCTCCTGGTCCAAGAAGGCTATCTCCGAGGCTAAGAAGTACGGCGAAGTTAAGGTCGTCGCTTCTTCCAAGGATAAGAACTTCAACTACATCCCCGACTGCTCCGATCTGGACATCCCCGAGAACGCTGATTACGTCTACATCTGCGAGAACGAGACAATCAACGGCACAACATTCAACAAGCTGCCCAACACAAAGGGTAAGATCCTGATCTCCGACCAGTCTTCCATGTTCCTGTCCCGTCCCTGCAACGTTGCTGACTACGGCCTGATCTGGGCTGGTGTTCAGAAGAACGTCGGTCCCTCCGGTATGGCTGTTGTCATCATCCGTGAAGACCTGATCCGTGAGGACCTGGATTCCAAGGTTCCCACATACTGCTCCTACAAGACACATGTCGACGGCGGCTCCATGTACAACACACCCAACACATGGTCCATCTACTGCTGCGGTAAGGTCTTCAAGTACCTGAAGGACGAAATCGGCGGTCTGGAAGTCATGCTGAAGAAGAACATCGAGAAGGCTGACGTTCTGTACAACTTCCTCGAGACATCCAAGGTCTTCAACGCTCCCGTTGCTAAGGAAGACCGTTCTCTGATGAACGTTACATTCACAACCGGTTCCGAAGAGCTGGATGCTGAGTTCGTCAAGGAAGCTAAGGCTGCCGGCATGGACAACCTGAAGGGCCACAAGTCCGTTGGCGGTCTGCGTGCCTCCATCTACAACGCTATGCCCATCGAAGGCGTTGAGGCTCTGGTTGCATTCATGAAGGAGTTCGAGGCTAAGCACGCTTAATTTAAGCGCGAGCCGAACGCACCTGCGGTAAAGTTAAATCCGCAACAATTTTCTGCAATAACAATCTGCCCAAAGGACCTCTTGCAAGAGGTCCTTTGGGAACAACTTTTTGGGCATAAAGCCCGCTAATTTAATCTGAAGGAGATTGATTCAAATGAGAATTCTCGTTACAGACGGCATGGACAAGGCCGCAATGGAAGAACTGACAAAGCTGGGTTACGAAGTCGTAAAGCAGTTCTATGAGCCCGATCAGCTGGGCGCAGCTCTGTGCGAGGCTGACGCTGTTGTCGTCCGCTCCAAGACAAAGATCCGCGCTAACCACATCGACGAAGTTGTTGCTAACAACGGCAAGCTGAAGCTGGCTATCCGTGGCGGCGTTGGCGTTGACAACATCGACGTTAAGTATGCTGAAGATAAGGGCATCAAGGTTCGCAACACACCCAGAGCTTCCTCTGACTCTGTTGCTGAGCTGACACTGGGCCACATGTTCACACTGGCTCGTTTCATCGGTGCTGCTAACGTTACAATGCGTAACGGCGAGTGGAACAAGAAGGACTACGAAGGCATCGAGCTGGCCGGCAAGACACTGGGTCTGATCGGCATGGGCCGTATCTCCAGATCTCTGGCTGCTAAGGCTACAGCTCTGGGCATGAAGGTCGTCTACACCGACATCATGGGCAAGATCGCTGACGAGTACGAGTACTGCGAGACAAAGGAAGAAGTCCTGGCAAAGGGCGATTTCGTCTCCCTGCACATCCCCGCTGCTGCTGACGGCAAGGCTGTCATCGGCGCTGCTGAGCTGGCTCTGATGAAGGAGTCCGCATACCTGATCAACCTGGCTCGTGGCGGCCTGGTCGACGAAGACGCTCTGTGCGACGCTCTGGATGCCGGCAAGCTGGCTGGCGCTGCTCTGGACGTTTTCGCTAAGGAGCCCCTGGCTAACGAGCGCGTCATGAAGCATGCTAAGATCTCCCTGACCCCCCATATCGGCGGTTCCACAAAGGAAGCTCAGGGCAGAATCGGCATGGAGATCGTTGACATCATCAAGGACATCCTGCCCCTGTAATTGCCTGACGGCTGATTTTCGGAACAGGCGCATGGCGCCTTCGGTTCCTCAAATCAAAATTTAAAGCTGATAATTTATCCCCGGCACATGTCCGGGGATAAATTGGATTATTAAAGACTTTATCTTAAAGGAGAATACACCAATGGCTGTTGTAAAGCCCTTTAGAGCTGTACGCCCCACACCCGAGCTGGTCGATAAGGTTGCTGCTCTGCCCTACGACGTTATGGATACAAAGGAAGCCATCGAGTATGTCGAAGGCAACCCCTACTCCTTCATGCGCATCGACCGCGCTGAAATGAGCTTCGAAGAAGGCCACGATCCCTATGGCCAGGAAGTCTATGAAGCCGCTTCCAAGCAGCTGCATCAGATGAAGGTCGACGGCACATACATCCAGGACGAGAAGGCTTGCTACTACATCTACAAGCAGGTCATGAACGGCCGTGCCCAGATCGGTATCGTAGGCTGCGCTTCCGTTGACGATTACATGAACGACATCGTTAAGAAGCACGAGCTGACACTGGCTAAGAAGGAAGACGACAGATGCAACCACGTTGACATCTGCAACGCCAACACAGGCCCCATCTTCCTGACATACAAGGCTAACGAGGAAATCAACAAGGTCGTCAACCACACAATGGAAGAGGCTCCTGTTTATGATTTCGTCGGTGATGACGTCCAGCAGACTGTCTGGGTCATCTCCTGCCCCCACTGCATCGAAGTCATCGAGAAGGCTTTCGCTGCTACACCCGCTCTGTACATCGCTGACGGTCACCACCGCTGCGCTTCCGCAGTCCGTGTTGCTCGCAAGCGCCGCGTCCAGTTCCCCGACTACGACGGCACAGAAGAGTTCAACTACTTCCTCTGCGTCCTGTTCCCCGACGAGCAGCTGGAGATCATGGACTACAACCGCGTTGTCGTCGATCTGAACGGCAACGACAAGGCTTCCTTCATGGCTAAGGTCGAAGAGAAGTTCACAGTTGAGGAGAAGGGCGAAGCTACATATCATCCCGAAGAGAAGCATACATTCGGTATGTACATCGACGGCAAGTGGTACAAGCTGGCTGCTAAGGAAGGCACATTCGACGCTGCTGACGTTGTTGCTCAGCTGGACGTTTCCATCCTGCAGCACAACCTGCTGACACCCATCCTGAACATCGGCGATCCCAGAACTGACAAGCGCATCGACTTCGTCGGCGGTATCCGCGGTCTGGGCGAGCTGGAGAAGAGAGTTAACAGCGGCGAGATGGCTGTTGCTTTCGCTATGTATCCCACATCCATCGAAGATCTGATGAACATCGCTGACGCCGGCAAGATCATGCCTCCCAAGAGCACATGGTTCGAGCCCAAGCTGCTGTCCGGTATCTTCGTACACGAGCTGAGATAAACTGTATCTGACCCTTGAAACGCTGCGCTGGTTTCTCGGGCCAATTTGGTTCCGCGCTGCGGCGCGGTTTCACGGCATCCTTGCGAGGATGCTCGCGGGTTAGTGTATTTTTCCACGGCACATGTCCGTGGAAAAACGATTGGTTAAAATGAAAGGCCTGTCCACATCCTGTGGACAGGCCTTTTTGTTTATTGTTGGTGAAGGTCGACGATACCACCAACCGGTCCATCCGGACGGGTTTTATCGTAATTGAGGCAATCGGGAAATGGTACTCGATAAACCTTGTCTTCCTTGTATTTGATATAAAAAACATCCAATTCATCATCGCAGATATAGACGGTGTTATCCATGATGATTTCAAGATTGTAGTTGGGTCCCTCCTCGCCGGTATAGAGGTTATTTTCCTCGATGGCTCTCCGGATACCCGAGCGGGCGAACTCAGCTGCGATCTTGGTGGGGTAGGTCGCTGTTTTGTTGCCGATGGGTTCATAGAGCCGGATGGTGGAATCGGTGCCATCACAGATGGCATCACGCAGCAGGAGGA
>JAFYOK010000228.1 GCA_017560175.1 Clostridia bacterium
ATGTTGGATGCCCATGACTTCTATATGATCGATGCCCGTGTCGAGGAAGTCGCCCGTGCGCTGGGTCTGCTGGCACTGGGTCTTGACCATGATGTTACCGATCTGAGCGGCGGTCAGCGTACCAAGGTCCTGCTGGCCAAGCTGCTGCTCGAGACGCCCGAGATCCTGCTGCTGGACGAGCCCACCAACTATCTGGACGAAGAGCATATCGCATGGCTCAAGCGCTACCTGCAGGAATACGAGAATGCCTTCATCCTCATTTCCCACGACATTCCCTTTATCAATGAAGTTGTCAACCTGATCTATCACATGGAAAACCGCAAGCTGACCCGCTATGTCGGCAACTACGACCGCTTCCAGGAAGTCTATGCCATCCAGAAGGCTCAGGTCGAAGCTGCCTACGAGCGCCAGCAGCAGGAGATCCGTGAACTCAAGGACTTTGTTAACCGCAACAAGGCCCGTGTTGCCACCCGTAACATGGCCATGTCCCGTCAGAAGAAGCTGGACAAGATGGAGCTCATCGAGCTGGCTGCCGAAAAGCCCAAGCCCGAGTTCAATTTCAAGGTCGGCCGTACCCCCGGCAAGATGATCTTTGAAACCAAGGATCTGGTCATCGGCTACGATTCTCCCCTCTCCAAGCCCCTCAATCTGGGCATGGAACGCGGCCAGAAGATCGCTCTGGTCGGTGCCAACGGTATCGGCAAGACCACCCTGCTCAAGAGCATTCTGGGCATCATCCCTGCCCTGTCCGGCTCGGTCCGTCTGGGCGACAGCCTGCAGATCGGCTACTTTGAGCAGGAAGGCAGCTATGACAATGCCACCACCTGCATCCAGGAGATCTGGCAGGAGTTCCCCGGCTTCACCCAGTTTGAAGTCCGTGCCGCTCTGGCCAAGTGCGGTCTGACCACCAAGCACATCGAGAGCCAGGTCCGCGTCCTGTCGGGCGGCGAGCAGGCCAAGGTCCGCCTGTGCAAGCTGATCAACCGCGAGAGCAATATCCTGCTCCTCGACGAGCCGACCAACCACCTGGATGTTGATGCCAAGGATGAACTCAAGCGCGCCCTGCAGGCCTATAAGGGCAGCATCCTGCTCATCTGCCACGAGCCCGAGTTCTATAATGATGTTGTCACCGATGTCTGGGACTGCTCCAAGTGGACCACAAGAATTGTCTAAGTTTTGAATTATACCTATATCCTCAAGTGTGCCGACGGCACCCTCTATACCGGCTGGACCAATGATCTCGACCGCCGTCTGACTGCCCATAATGCAGGCAAGGCCAGCAAATATACCCGTGTACGCCTGCCGGTGGAACTGGCTTACTTTGAGACCTTTGAAACCAAAGAAGAAGCCATGCGCCGGGAAGTTCTGATCAAACAGCTGTCCCGCGCCGAAAAACTCAAACTGATCTCATCCCGATCCCCCTTGCTCAACTGATGCAAGGGGGATTTTCTTCTCCCTCAACCCTATACTTGACTATGCCTATGGGGTTTGTTAAAATAGTTGGGTGAAAGATATAGAAAATGGGGGTAACCTTTATGAAAGAAAGACTCTTCCGCCTTGTCAAGCTGGTCTGCGGTCTGGCCACCATCGGCCTTTCCATCACGCTGACCAAGCAGATCGGCAGCCTCAATCCCTGGAATGTCCTCAATGACGGCCTTTCGTCCACTGTCGGCATCACCATCGGACAGGCCAATACCACCGTCGGCATCATCATTATCATGATCGATATTCTGGCCAAGGAAAAGCTGGGCATCGGCACCGTCCTCAATGCGCTGCTCATCGGCCGTTTCACCGACCTGTTTGTCGGTCTCAACGCATCTCTGGGCCTCGTTCCCAAGATCACCGAGATCTGGCTGCAGATCCCTCTCTGCTTTGTCGCCATCCTCATCAACAGCGTCGGTATGTACCTCTACCTGTCCGCCCAGCTGGGTTCCGGTCCCCGTGACTCCTTCATGCTGGCGCTGACACGCCGCCTGCCCTTCTCGGTCGGCACCACCCGTATGCTGATGGAGGCCTGTGCCTTCACCGTCGGCGTCATCCTGGGCGGTGAGTTCGGCGTTGGCACATTCATCGCTGTCTTCTGCGGCGGCCCCACCATGCAGCGTGTCTGCAAGCTGCTGGGCTTTGATGTTAAGAAGACCCGCAACGAAAGTTTTGCCGAAACATGGGCCTTCCTCAAGGAATGGGCTTCCGACAAGACCAAGGCTTAAATCTTCCAAAGCACCGAAGAGACCCTTCGGTGCTTTTTCTATTGGTTGCAAATGATACGTTTTTTTGGTATGATATAGAAACTTGATAGGAAAGGAAGAATTATTTTGAGTCAGAACCATTCCAAGGCTAACCTGCCTTATATCCTCTTTGGCATTGTTGCCATGATCTGCATCATCGTCTTTATGATTATCCCCAGCATGGCCGATGACGAGATCCCCGATATCAGCGGCAAGTACTATGCCGAAATGTCTGTCAAAGATTACGGCACCATCTTCATGGAGCTGGATGCCGACATTGCCCCCATCACCGTCAACAATTTTGTCAACCTGGTCAACGAGGGCTTTTACGACGGCCTGACCTTCCACCGTATCTATGCCGGCTTTATGATCCAGGGCGGCGATCCCTACGGTGATGGCCAGGGCGGCAGCGGTAAGGTCATCAAGGGTGAGTTCAGCGCCAACGGCTTTGAAAACGATCTCTCCCATACCCGCGGCGTTATCTCCATGGCCCGCAAGTCCACCGGCTATGATACCGCCTCTTCCCAGTTCTTCATCTGCCACGAAGATGCCCAGTTCCTGGACGGCAACTATGCCGCATTCGGCAGAGTTACAGAAGGAATGGAAGTCGTTGATGCCATCTGCGCCGATGCCAAGCCCTATGATGACAACGGCTCGGTCAACCCCGGCGACCAGCCCATCATCGAATATATCAAGCTGATCGAAAAGTAAATCTCCTGCCGCTGCGGAGCCTTCTCTGCAGCGGCTTTTGCTTTTTATGCAATATGACAGAAACAAGCCCGAATTCCCTATATAATTCCAACGAATTTGTTCCTTGACTTTCCCCCGCCAATCGAGTATTATTATCTCGTTAATCCTTGCCTGTACATAAGAAGGTATAGGCCAAAAGTCCAGAAGGAGGTGCAAGTAAAATGCCTAAGGTAACAGCTAACTACGAGGTTCTCTTCATCGTCAACGCCACAATCGGCGAGGAGGCTATCGCTTCTACCGTTGAGAAGTTCACAACTCTGATCAACGAGAACAGCGAAAACGTTTCCGTTAACGAGTGGGGCAAGCGTCGTCTTGCTTACGCTATCGACGATATGACAGAGGGTTACTACGTCCTCGTTGAGTTCACAAGCAAGCCTGAGTTCCCTGCTGAGCTCGACCGTATCTTCAACATTACTGAGGAAGTTATCCGTTCTATGATCATTGCTAAGTAAGTGATCAAAAAGAGGTAAACTGTCATGCTTAACAAGACAATCCTCATGGGACGTCTGACAGCCGATCCTGAGCTGAGACGTACCCAGAACAACACATCGGTCACCTCGTTTACCCTTGCAGTCAACCGTTCTTTCACCCGTCAGGGTGAACAGCCCCAGGCCGACTTCATTGATGTTGTCGCATGGAGCGCCACAGCGGAATTCGTTTCCAAGTGGTTCAGAAAGGGCA
Source organism: Clostridia bacterium (assembly GCA_017560175.1). Classification (GTDB taxonomy): domain Bacteria; phylum Bacillota; class Clostridia; order Oscillospirales; family Butyricicoccaceae; genus RGIG1902. The sequence continues at coordinate 3,660 of JAFYOK010000228.1, forward strand.
TGCTGGTCGCCGTAGCCGGTCGTATTCAGACCAGAACCTACGAAGACAGACAGGGTAACAAGCGTAAGGCCGTAGAGGTCGTAGCGGAGGAAGTACACTTCGCTGAGCCCAAGCGGGAAAGTCAGCCCCAGTCGAACAATTATCGCAATACAGCTCCGGCCCCCTCTTCCCTGCCCTTTGATTTCGGCAGCGGCGTAGATGAGTTCCGTGAACTGTCCGATGACGACGGCGAACTCCCGTTCTAATTCATAAATCTGATTAGAAGGAGGAAACTCAACATGGAGACAAGAGAAAGAACAGAGCGCCCCGAGCGTTCCGAGCGTCCCAGAAACGACAGACGTCGTAGAAAGATCTGCCAGTTCTGCGCAGATAAGGTAGAGCACATCGATTACAAGGATACAGCTAAGCTCCGCAAGTATGTTTCTGATAGAGGCAAGATCCTGCCCCGCAGAATGACAGGCACATGCGCAGCTCATCAGCGCCAGCTGACAGAGGCTGTCAAGCGTGCACGTCACGTTGCTCTGCTGCCCTACACAGCTGAATAATTTATTCAATTGTAGATATGAAAAGACCACTCGAAAGAGTGGTCTTTTTTGTTATGTAAGAGTATTTTTATTTCAATCTTCTTCCGCCCCATTCAACGACTGTAAAACCTTCACGGGTCAGTACGGGCAGCTCCTGCGGCTCGATATTTACATGCTCATCCAGTGGTTCGTAGACCATAAAGACACGCAGGATATTATCCGGTTCGGGTGTGATCTCCAGTCCCGCGGCTTCGGTATACGCCGCTCCCTGAAAAGTAATCAGATTATATTCGTTCTCCTGCAGGTACGGCAGCCAGTAGACGATGAACTCGTTGTATTCTCTTGGGGTCAGCCCCATATAAGACAACTTCTCGCGGAGAAAGTCGGCTGTGTCTTCCCCGGCAACACAGAAGCCCTTGGAAAGATCATATTCAATATCACTTTCACCCTCCCAGAAAAGATAGCTGTATTCAATGCCATCAGCATCATACAGGCTTCCGTCGGGCATGGCAGTCACAGTCCAGCCATCCTTGTATTCAGGATAGGTAACGGTCAGTTCACCGGTATAATCCAGCTTAACTGTGACTTCTGTTTCTTCTTCGGGATAGAGATAGATGACCGGCTTGGCCTCTTTGGCCTCTTTGACCTCTTCCTGCGGCGTACAACCACACATTATCAGTGCCAGCAGACCTGCAAACACAAAGACAAATGTTCTTTTCATAAAACGACCTCCTTTTACTGATGATACCATGCACTTCTCCTCTTTGTTCCTTCTTCTTCGTATCTTTGGAAGTTCTGCCGAGAAATATTAGGCAGGTTGACGAAAGGGGCCTGCAGGGGTGCTTCACGAATCGCCCGAATGAGTCTTCCCCCACGGGGAAGGCTTTTAGTGCAGACCCTCATTATACCGTCTGACATAAAACTGACACCAAGCCCTTGTAGGGGCCGATGACCACATCGGCCCGTGATTTCCCATAGGCACGAATACATAGATTTGTGCGGCACGGGACGCAGTGGTCTGCGTCCCCTACATTCATCCGACATAAGACCTCCGCTCCTCGGTCAACAAATCGCAAAAGGCATAGACAAACATCTCAAAAAGAAGTATAATATCAGTAATAATGTGCTTTCTGCGCGAAAGCACTCGGAAAGCGTCATTTTCCCAAAAGGCGCATTTCCCTCTGACCCGCGCTTTGTCCGGCAG
>JAFYOK010000229.1 GCA_017560175.1 Clostridia bacterium
CTATTATAGGTAATTTCAAAGGAAATAAGAGGGCGTTGACTGTACTTCATTCGAAATATCAAATTGTTTCTTTAGTTTCATACGTGTTTAGAGCAATGTATGATATTTCAGATTTGGATCATAAACGTAGTACTTGGGCAGGAAAAGCAGAACAATATAAACATCAACTGTTAAATCACTATATTGCTGATATCATAACCAATGAATGGCATGATGGTGGTAGTGGTAAAGTATATGCTGCTAATCGAGACAAACGATATGATTTGGAACTTTCCCGCCAATATTGGGAAACAATTTTAGAGAATCACTATCAAGCACAGTTGGCCAACAGCCAAGCCGAACGTTTTTCTAATCCGACAAATGCAGATTGTGTTATTCTCAACTGTGTATATGTTAATATTTTTACTGCAGGTGATCAATTATCAAGTAAGAAATTTGATATTGAGCATCTTGCAACAAAAGAGCGAATGAGAACGCTAATGAAGCCGATAAATGGATTGAGGCTTCCTGTCAGCTGTATTGCGAACTTATGTTATTTACCAGAAGATATTAACAGAGGTAAAGGAGAGAAAACCATATACGAGGCAATTACACTTTCATTACCTATCGATGTGATTGAAACAAAGTTTAGTTTTACAACATCAGAAGATTTTTCTTGGATTTACAAAGCGTATAGTGATGCTAATGTAGCTGAGTTTAAAGAAAGTTATCGAGCATTTCTTGATAAGAGATTTGAAATCATTAAGCAGAAAATGTTGAACACATTGGGAGTTTAATAAAGTATCCTCCCTGCATTGATGAGAGATAATAACCATGAGTGGTGTCAACTGGTGTACTGTCCCTGTAACCATCGTCGAGATGGGATATATGACCAATCCAGAGGAAGACAGATTACTGAACAGTGAAGAGTATCAGGATAAAATCGTCCAGGGAATTGTCAACGGAATTGATTTGACGTTGCAGAAATAAATATGGTCATTGATTGGCGTGCTATCTTCTTCTGGAACCATAATTGACATAATGGTATGTTACAGGCGGATTTGTACAGTTGAGATCAGAATGGTATGAACTCAAAAAAACAAGCGGTGAGCATGCAGCTCACCGCTTGTTTTTATTTGGATTCTAATTTACTTCTGTTCGCGGAAGGTAATGGTACCGGTCTCGGCATCCATGGCATCAACGATGGCTAGAGATTCCAGCTGATAGCCCAGATTACGGATGATCTGTCCGCCGGTCTGGAAGCCCTTTTCGATAACGATACCCAGGCCTTCGATGGTTGCACCGGCGCTGTTGGCGATGGAGATCAGACCCTGCAGTGCGCAGCCGTTGGCCAGGAAGTCATCAATGATCAGCAGGTGGTCATCGGCATGCAGGAAGTTCTTGGAGACGATGACCTGATTCTTATTTTTATGTGTAAAGGATTCGACTTCGGCAACATACATCTCACCGGCGATGTTGATCGACTTGGATTTCTTGGCAAAAACCATAGGAACATCAAACTCGCGGGCAACAAAGGCTGCAATGCCGATGCCGGAAGCCTCGATGGTCATGACCTTGTTGACCGGTTTATGGCCAAAACGACGCTTGAACTCGCGTCCGATCTCTTCCATCAGGCGGATGTCCATCTGATGATTGAGGAAGCTGTCGACCTTCAGAACATTACCGGGTTTGACGATACCGTCTTTCACGATTCTCTCTTCTAAGAAATTCATAGAGAACACCTCCTAAGTGTTTTTATTATATCAAAAATTGCACAGGTTGTCAGTTATAATCTCAAGATTTATCGACTTATTTCTGCACGGGCAGGCGCTGCAGGATAGCAGCGGTCTCTGCACGGGTGACCTGCATATGGGGATGCAGCTTGTTATCGCTGCCCTTTAGGATATGGTTGCTGACGGCCCAGGACAGAGCATCATGGGCATAGGTCTGAATGTAGCCTGCGTCGGCGAAGCTGTTCAAGTCGGTCTCGGCTGCAGGTTTTCCGGCATAGCGCCACAGGATTGCGGACAGTTCCTGACGGGTCATGGCACGGTCAGGGCAGAATTCGGTTTCAGAAACACCTTGAACGATGCCTTGGGAGACGGCCCAGACAACAGCGTTGTGGCAGGGATCTTCTCTGGTCACATCAGTAAAAGTCGATTTGGCAGTTCGGGGCAGTTTGGGCTGTCCCTCCAGATGATAGATGGCCTGTACAACTTCGGCACGAGTTGCAGGTGTATTGGGGGCGAAGATGCGATCGGCGATGCCGCCGAGCAGACCCTTTTCAAGTACCTGACGGACTTCGGAATAATACCATGCACCCGGGATCAGATCATCAAAGGGCAGCAGTTCGCCTTCAACCTGTACAGTACATGTGGCAGAAAGATCATTCTGCGCATAAGCCGTGATCTCTGCAGTACCTGCCGACAGGGCAATGACTGTACCATCGGTATGGATGACGGCAACCGTCGGGTCACTGCTCTTCCAATAGAGGTCAGCGGTCTTGGGGGTGATGGAAGCGGTCACTTTCGTCGACTGGCCGGCAGTCAGCGTCAGCGTCTGAGACTCCATAGTGACAGAAACAGCATTGAGCCAGGGATTGCCGGCGGCAGGATCGGTGGGATCCCAGCCGTTGTATTCGGCTTCGCTGATATAGTCGAGCAGCTTATCGGGCTTGCCCAGAGGGCCGAGGTCGTTGGGATCGGAATAGATGGTGACATTGGTACCGCCGGGGCAGTTGTCATAGATCCACTTGGCATCGATGGTCTGCAGACGGACGCAGCCCATGGAAGCCGGATTGCCCAGATTGTTATAGGCATCACGGATCATGGCATTGTTGACATCATCTGTATAGCAGATGGAATGGAACAGGTAGTGTCCTTTGAAACGAGTGGCATACTGACCGTAGGTGCCGTCGACCATGACCAGCCATCTGTGACGATTGGTTTGCAGGGTGAAACTGCCCTGAGGGGTGGTATGTCCGGGACGGGCGGTGGAGCAGATCATAGCCTTATAAGGAATGGTATAGTCACCTGTTTCATCCTGTGTATAGATGGTTACGGTATTGGTGGCGATGTTGACCTTGATGGCATAGGGGGATTTGCTATTGGCTGCAAAGGCAGTTCCTGTCAGCAAGAGGGCGATCAGAGACAGGAGGAGCAGACACCGTTTGAACATAGCGGTACCTCCGAAAATAAAATTATATATAAATGTAAGGGTAACATAGAGGGCGGATGCTGTCAACGACCGTTGGAGCCGTAAATCCTGCCATTGGGACAAGTCTGATTTCCACAGCTTACGTTCTCCCTTTGATTTTATCACACAATCGTGCTAAACTGAAAATGAAAATACTTATCGTATGGAGGTGGTTTTATGGAAAAGATCCGTGTCTGGACCAAACAGCATAAGATCGTATGGGAGATCCTGGAACGGGATGGCATTTATCATGCCCATCGAAAACCCATCAAGGCACTGGCTGAGACCGACTTCATCGGCCCGGTCTACGATTGGTTGGCCAACAACAGTCCCACATCCAAAGTGAAGCCGGAGGGGGCCGATTATCCGATATGGCTGTCTTTTTCCAGAGAAGGCACCATGCTGCCCACTCCCGATACCGTGTTGTTGGAGCTGGAGATCGATCCGACCATCATTACCCATGTGAATATCGCCAAGTGGGGACACATGCTCAATTACGGTTATATTCCAAAAGATGAGAAAGATAAGAAGCGGCACTATGCTTTATTGGAGGAATGGGGCACCAGCGATGCCAAGGCAGGCACAACACCGTTCTATCCCGAGATCAAGCGGGAGATCATGGACAGCTGGAAGCGGCTGTTTGACGACAGTATTCAGCTGGGCAGTCCGGCCTGCTACGGAAATATATGGGAGGTAAGAAAAGAATGGGTAAGCAGCGTAACGGTACTATGATCCTTTATGCCTCTCAGGCCGAGCCGGTCTGGCAGGAGATCCAAAGGGAAGGTGCAGCTTTCTCCAAACGGGAGTATGTACGAAAAAAATATGGAGAGAGCGCCCCTGTTTTTCTGACAGCCTACAACTGGTTCGTGCAGAAGCTGCCTAAGTATGTTCCCAAGCCGGAAGGAGCAGAGTATCCCTACTGGGCCTTTGCCGATCAGTACACCCTGCCCGGCGGCAGCACGACTTCCCGTCTGCTGACGTTGGAAGTGCCTGTGGAAGAGGCTGTCTATTTTGATATGTACGATTGGAACAAGGTGGTGCAGCTCAAGTATATGGGCAGAAATGCTGCCGATGAGCGAGCGTTTCTGGATGAACTGGCCATGCGCGGCATCACCACCAGGGATGTCATGCTGACCGATTTCTACCCCGATCTCAAGGCACAGACATTCGACAGCTGGAAGCGGCTCTTCCGTTATCACGAAGATGCCAAGGCCGGTTTTCCTACGCAGATGGGCAGTCTGCAGGCCGGGCTGTGGTGCATCCGTAAAGAGTGGGTCGTTGATGTGCGGTAGGCGGCTTTCCCCTTGATGGAAAGGGAGAGATTCTGTATACTGGATACAGAATCCAAAACAGAGGTAATCTTTTATGAAATACAGAAAAACATTGGCTGCATTGCTGGTGGTGCTTCTGGCGCTGACCGGCGTGGCTGCGGCAAACGGAGAGGAATATCTTATTACGCTCTCGTGGCTCAAGGAACATCTGAACGACGCCGTCACCAAAGAACTGGATGACGGATTGGTGCAGCTGGAAGCCGATGTGCGGAAAGCTGCAAGTTCCACATCCAAAAATCAGAATACGACGCTGACAGCGGCCGAGATCGAGGCGCTGGCATCTCAGGTGGCTGCGCAGCTGCAGCCCTCCGGTGGCAGCAGTACATCTCAGCTGACGTTGGCCAAGGGCGCACAGGTATTGGGCCCCCTGGGCGGCGGTATGATCCTGGAAAGCGGCAGCGCCACGGTCAACAGCTTTACAGGCAATGATCTGATCGATGTCACTGCCGGTGCGGCAGCCGCTCCGGGCAGCACAGCTATGGTTGGCAGTTATTATTTTGTCGGTGCCGATAACGGCTGTGGTCTGACCATCACATCGGATACTGCCGTTGTCCGTGTTCTGGATGGTGCATACGGAAAGGCAGGATACAGCGCAAAATACGAAGAGGACGCCGAACTGCTGAGCGAGCTGGGCATCTTCAAAGGCTCCAATCTGGGCTTTGAGCTGGAGCGTGTTCCCACCCGACAGGAAGCCCTCATCATGCTCATCCGTCTGCTGGGTGAGGAAGATGCGGCACTGGCCTACACAGGCAAGTCACCCTTTACCGATCTGACCGGCTGGCTGGAAGGCCGCAATTATATTCATTATGGTTCGGCCAAGGGCTATACCAACGGTATTGATGCTGTCACTTTTAATCAGTACGGCGCAGCCAGCCGCCACGTCTATCTGACCTATGTGCTACGCGCCCTGGGTTATGATGATAAGGCGGGCGACTTTGTATGGAATACAACATCCGATGACCTTGCCGTGAAGATCGGTCTGATGACATCCAAACAGCTGGCAGCCATGGAGCAGAGCGGCTTCTATCGCGACCATGTTGCCCTCATTTCGAGAAATGCGCTGACCGCCGAACTGAAGAATGGATCTATGACATTGGGTGAACACCTGGCCACCAAGGGCGTCCTCTCGTGGTCCGACCTGGATGACCTTCGATAAGAGAAATATTCCATGAAAACTTAGGCACAACAGGCAGGCCTCCTGCGTAATATGGATTGAGAAATCTTTAAGGAGGTCAATCTTCTATGTGTTACAACAACAATAACAGAGCGTGCGGCGGCGGTTTCCTGCAGAACTACCAGGCATTCTGGATCATCGTGGTTATTGCCATCATGATCATCTGGGTACATTATGCATCCTACGGCCCCGGCTGCGGCGGCAGTATGTGCTGCTGTGATCCCTGTGCCGATCGGAATCCCTGCATGAACCCCTGTATGGGCATGGGCAACAGCTGCTGCTAAAGGGAATACTTAATCAAAGCCACCCTTCGGGGTGGCTTTTTTAAGGGACAAAGCAGGACGAAAAAGAACCCGGCATCCATATGGATGTCGGGTTTTACTTACGGGCAGAAGATGCTGCGCAGCTCCCTGCCCCATTCGCAGTAGAGGGCAAAGGCCGCAGAGAGTCCGGCTTCACGGGCGGCAGCCATCTTACGGCGTGCCGAATCAACATCGTCAAATAAAACAAGATGGGGCTTGCTGTCGGGATGTATGTAGGTAAAATAACGGGCACAGAGATCGGGTGAAAAATAGGTTTCTCCGGCGGCGGTTCGCAGTTCATCAAATCGGGCAGCTGAAAGAAGTGTACCTTCGGAATCGGGAGAAGGCATGGGGAAATCGTGCCGTGTACGAACGATCTCCAGGGCAAGGCGATCAGCAGGGAAGCGGGAGAGAAAATGGTCGAGCATACCCGAAAAGCTGCCGCCGCTGATGGCCGAAGGCAGGATCAGTCCGGCTTTGCTGTCGGCTGCCGAAAGGGCGACCGGAAGATAACAGGGCAGGCCCATATTGGAAAGCAGGGGGCAGAGGGCGGAGGCCAGTGTCAGCCCGTTTTCATCCTCGGGAAGATCCAGCAGTATACCGGACTGGCCGAAGCGGCAGAGATAGGTGTAGACCTCTCGACAGAGGGGGCGCAGATCCTGCGGCAATGCGGCATGGCCGTTGGTATAGATGCCCAGCAGACCGCCGTAGGGCAGGCTTTGGGCAGAGGGGATCAGATGACCGTCGGACAGGCACAAAGCCAGGGATGCACAGGGAAAGCCAAGGACAGCAGCCTGCGGAAGATCCCGACCTAAAGCGACGGTAAAAGTTTTCATTGGGTATTGCATTGGCCTTGCCCCCTTATGAGATGATGTGGTAAAATATAATCGGTAAGAAATGCTTTTACATCCCCGAAGGAGATTCTATGCTTTTTCCCTTTCCCCATAAAATATATGATGACGTCACCTGTATCAGACCGGAATTTCTCCGCTCCAAGGGCATCCGCGGTCTGCTGCTGGATATCGACGGCACTCTGGCGCGCACCAAGGATCCTGCGCCTTCCGCTGCTGTAGATGCATGGCTGCGTGAAATGCAGGAAAACGGCATCCTGCTTTATATCCTGTCCAATAACAAAAGTCCCAGCCGTACGGCTTCCTATGCCGAGCGCATCGGCTGTGACTGGCGGCATAAATCGAAAAAACCCTCTCCCAAGGGCTTTCTGGCGGCGGCAGCCCATCTGGGTCTGCAGCCCCACGAACTGGCCATCGTCGGTGATCAGATCTATACCGACGTACTGGGCGGCCTGCGCAGCGGCATGTGGACGTTGATGGTCCAGTCTACCGATACCTATCTCTGGTATTTCCCTCTGCGTCGTCTGGCCGAACTGCCCTTCCGCTTTGAACGGAGGGAAAGATGATGACATCCCGTGCGTTCTTTGGCCCGGCCGGAGCCAGTGATGCTTTTTCCAGGAAATATAAATCCTCTCAGGATATGCCGGCCTATCTGAAGGAAATGGGCCTCGACTGCTTTGAATATCAGTGCGGCCGCGGTGTCAATATCGGCGAAGAAACAGCCCGCAAACTGGGCAGAAAGGCGGCAGAACACGGCATTCAGATGTCGCTTCATGCCCCTTATTTTATCAATCTTTCGGGTGCCGACCCCGAGCGTGTAGCCAAAAATATCGACTACATTACCCAGGCCGCCCGCGCCTGCGACTGGATGGGCGGCGACCGCATCGTTGTCCATTGCGGCGGTCTTTCCAAGATGACCCGCAGAGAAGCGCTGGACAATACCCTCAGCACCGTCCGCCTGGCGCTGCGCCATCTGGAAGAAGAGAAGCTCGATCATATCACCCTCTGTATCGAAACCATGGGCAAGATCAATGTTCTGGGCGATTTTGAAGAAGTCATGGAGATCTGCTCCATCGATGAGCGTCTGCTGCCCTGCATCGATTTTGGCCACCTCAACAGCCGTACCGGCGGCGCCGTGAACAGCGCTGAAGCATTTGCGGCTTTGCTTCGCGGCATGGAAGATCGCCTTGGCGCAGAACGTGCCCATGCATTCCACGGTCATTTTTCCAAGATCGAGTATTCCAAGGGCGGCGAAGTTCGCCATCTGACCTTCGAAGATCAGATCTATGGCCCCGATTTCGATCCATTGGCCAGATTGCTGGCCGAGGGCGGATTTGCGCCCCGTGTCATCTGCGAATCGGCAGGTACACAGGATGTGGATGCCGTGGAAATGAAGATAATGTATGAAAAATACCTTTAATTGTAAAACTAAGGAGGAACATTCTTATGCGCAGACTTGAAAAAATCGCGGCCACCATCAAGGCCATGGGTGTCGATGCCGTTCTGCTGACCGGTCAGGAGAACCTGCAGTATGCCACCACCTTCCCCCATCTGGAGGGCTTTGCCGTCATCACAGCCGACGGAAAGGGTTTCTGCTACACCGACTCCCGTTACATCGAAGCAGCTACCAAGGTCATGGAGCCTCTGGGCTACACCGTTGTTGAGCCCGCCGGTTCCTACCCCACCTTTGCCACACCCCAGGAAGTTGTCGAGCAGTGCGGCATCAAGACCTTGGCTTTTGAAGACCTGCTGATGCCTGTTTATGACTATGAAATGTACAAGAAGGCACTGTCGGCCACACTGGTTCCCGTTGGCAATGCCTTTGAGATCCTGCGTGAAGTCAAGGATCAGACCGAGATCGATGCCATCACCAAGGCACAGCGCATTGCCGAGAAGTCGCTGCATGAGCTGATGCCCAAGATCAAGGTCGGTGCTTTTGAAGACGAACTGGCTGCCGAACTGGAATACCTGATGAAGAAGAACGGCTCGGAAGCCATCAGCTTCCCCACCATTCTGGTCTCCGGCCCCAACTCCTCTCTGCCCCACGGCGTTCCCACCCATCGTGCCATTGAAGAAGGCGACTTTGTCACCATCGACTTCGGCGCAAAAATCGACGGCTACGGCTCTGATATGACCCGTACTTTTGCCATCGGTCATGCCACAGAAGAGATGAAGAAGATCTATCAGATCGTTCTGGAATCCCAGCTGGCCGGCATCGAGGCACTGGCTGTTGGCGTTCCCGGCTGCGAAGTCGACAAGGCTGCCCGCGATGTCATCGAAAACGCAGGCTACGGCAAGTATTTCGGCCACGGTCTGGGTCACTCCCTGGGCCTCAATATCCATGAGAATCCCCGTGCCAGCAGAACCTATCAGGGCGCATTCAAGGCCGGTAACATCATCACCATCGAGCCCGGTATCTATATCCCCGGCATGGGCGGTGTCCGCATCGAGGATATGGTCTATCTGGCAGAGGATGGCACAAAGGTCAACCTGACCGACTTCCCCAAGGAACTGATTGTTCTGTAAGTAAAATCAGTTCCTAGGGCCCAAAGGGCCGCGCCGGGTCGTCCGGCGACGATTTCCGGGCAATTCATTTGCCGGAAATCTATGCAATGAACAGGGGCCCCTGCGAAATGGGACATTTCGTGGGGAGTGGATTGTTCTGTAAGGGATAAATTTTACCGTCATACATACCAAAATTGTGAAAAAAGAGGGGCTTTTGGCGGTGAAAAGTCAAAATGACCTTGCTTTTTTCGGGTTTATATAATACAATACAACTGTTATACTTACAAAACACATTAGGAGGATTATATATC
>JAFYOK010000230.1 GCA_017560175.1 Clostridia bacterium
CAAGGCCGAAGCTTCCACAGATGGCGGTGTTGAGTCCAAGAACAAGCCCAACAATGCAGTAGTTATCGCTACAGCTAACGAGCCTCCCACGATGGCTCCTCATCAGCACAATGCTGTTGCCGGCGGTTACATGAACATCCTGACACATAACTATATGTTCAAGATCAACATCGAAACACTGGCACCCGTTCCCGGTCTGATCGAGTCCTGGGAGAACATCTCCGACACAGAGTGGATCCTGAACGTCCGTGAAGGCGTTAAGTTCCACGATGGTTCCGACCTGGATGCCGAAGATATCATCGCTTCGATGAAGTATGCAAAGGATCATTCCACATACACATCTACCTTCACACAGTTCTACAAGAGCGTTGAGAAGATCGATGATATGACAGTTAAGGTCACAACAAACGAGGCTTATGCTAAGACTCTGTACGACCTGGCTTCCCATGCAATCCTGCCCTCCGAGCTGATTGCTAAGGGCGATGATGAAATCGCTGCTAACCCCATCGGCACAGGCCCCTATAAGTTCGTCAAGTGGAACCTCGGCGACTCCATCGAGTTCGAGGCATTTGAAGAATATTGGGAAGGCGCTCCCGCCATCAAGAATCTGAAGTACCGTATTATCCCCGAAGGCTCCTCCAGAACAATCGCTCTGGAAGCCGGTGAGATTGACTTCATCGTCGAAGTTGACAACAACGATATGGCTCGTCTGGAAGAGACACCCGGTATCGCTGTCGTTAATAAGACAGGTACATCCTTCAACTTCCTGGTTCTGAACAACGAAAGAGCTCCCTTTGATAACAAGGACTTCCGTCACTTCATGAACTGCGCAGTTGATAAGGACGCTCTGGTTGCAGTTGCTCTGAACGGCTACGGCACAGGTAACTACACACAGACACCCGTTGTCTTCGAAGGCGCAGCTACAGTCGTTCCCGACAAGTATGACAAGGAACTGGCTAAGCAGCACCTGGAGAAGTCCGGTATCGATCCCACAACAGTCACCTTCTCCTGCATCTGCTCTGACGACGTCAAGAGACGCTGCGGCGAAGTCATCCAGGCATCCCTGGCTGAGTACGGTATCACAATGAATCTGGAATCCATGGACCTCGCTACATACCTCGACGTTGCCGGCACAGGTGACTTCGATACATGTATCGGCGGTTACACAACCAACCTGATGCTGAACCTGATCGAAGGTAAGTTCACAGAGAAGCAGATCGGTGGTTCCAACTGGTCCAGAACTGTTGATCCCAAGATCGACGAAATGTATGCTGAAGCAGTTACCATCCTCGACGACGCACAGCGTAATGCTAAGCTGACCGAGCTGGCTAACTACATCAACGAAATTTGCCCCCAGGTTCCCACCTACGGTGCAAACGTCACACGCGCCTATAACGATGACCTGCAGGGTATTGAAGTTTCCGCTACAAACACCCTGTACTGGGGCGCTGTATCCTGGGCTGACTAATTTGTAAGTTTTATAAACTGCAAAGAAATCTGACCATAAGATACGACTAAAATGAAGTGAGCAGAAGAGGCACGCCGTAAGGCGTGCCTCTTTTTTATGCATTTTAAAATATTAATTGTTTTATTTTCTTATGCTACTTGTTGAAATCGACCAAATCCTGTATAATACAAATAATTGCTATTGCATAAATCAAACAGAAAGAAAAGGGGGATGTACATGCGTCAGTTTATCGGCCTCGCGCTGGCATTTATACTGTTGCCTGTCATGCTGAAGTTTTATCCGAAGGTCTTTAAGGGAAAGAAAGCGCCCTTGGGCCCCATCCTGATCGTCACCGCACTCATCATCGGTAGTATCGGCGGTCTGTCGGTGCCCACCATGACCGATTCCTTTAAGAGAGTCTTTACCACATTTTCTACCTTGCAGACCCTCATCGTCGTTGTTGAGATCGGCGTACTTGGCAGCATTCTGAAAAAGTATGGCATCCTGGAGCGTATCGTCCGCGCTCTGGAACAGCTGATCCCCAGCAAAAAGGCCCTTATTATGATCCTGCCCGGTATCATGGGTATGCTGCCTGTTCCCGGCGGTGCCTTCCTGTCGGCACCTTTTGTCGATCAGCTGGGTACAGAACTCAAGATGACCGGCGAGCAGAAGTCGGTGGTCAATCTCTATTTCCGCCATTTTGCCATGTTTGTCCTGCCTTATAATACCACCATTCTGACCATCGGTTCGGTCATGTCCGACCTCAACATCTACCATCTGATCGGTCTTAACCTGGGCTTTGTTGCTCTTCTGCTGATCGGTGCATGGTTCTGTTATGTTCGTACAGCGCCCGACGTCAAGGCCGAACAGAGCGGCAGCAAGGGCAAGGCCCTGCTGGATGTTCTGATGTATATGGCGCCCATCTATATGGCCATGGTCTTCAATGTTGTCTTTGGCTTTGATATGTATCTGGCCGTCTTCTGCTGCATCCTGCTGACCTTCTTCCTCATCGGTAAGGACAAGAGCGCATACCTCAGCAGCGCCATCGCCGGCCTCGGTGTAGATACGCTGCTCATGCTGGTCGGTGTCTATTTCATGCAGAATGTCGTTAAGAATCTGGACTATGTCATGTCCAGTGTCGGTGGCCTGCTGGTTGGCGACTCCATCCTGACCTTTATCCTCATTGTTCCTCTGATCGGCCTGGCCTTCGGTCTGTCTACCGGTATCAGCATGGTTCCCCTGGGCATCCTACTGCCCTTTGTTGCCGGCATGGATCTGCCCGGTATGACCCAGACTGTCTATGCCTTCTATATTCTGGTATGGTCCTTCCTGGGTTACTATTTCTCGCCCTTCCACCTCTGCCAGTTGCTGACCATCAAGGCCATGGGCTGTGACTCGTCCGATGTCTACAAGCAGCATATGCGTATGATGCCTGTTCTGACTGTCGGCTCTGTCGTACTCTTCTTTGTTTATAAGATGATCCTCTGCTAAGCGCAGAATTTATCCAATATTTTAATTTGACTTGTGCCCTGTCAAAGGGTACGATAACAGTATGAATCCTTAAACAACATACAGGAGGAAAACCATCATGTATAATTTTGACGTAGTTCCCAACAGAAGAAATACCAACTGCATCAAGTGGGACCGAGCCGATCAGGCTTTCGGCGGCGATAATCTGCTGCCCATGTGGATCGCCGATATGGACTTTGCCGTTGCTCCCGCCATTGTTGAGGCGCTGCACAAGAAGGCCGATGAGGCAGTTTTCGGCTATACCTTCCTGTCGGACGACTATTATAATGCCGTTATCAACTGGATGAAGACCCGCCATAACTTCGAAGTCACCAAGGAAGAGATCGTCTATATCCCCGGTGTTGTTCCCGCGCTGGACTTTGCTGTCCAGGCCTTCTGCCAGCCCGGCGATGATGTTCTGACTGAAGTTCCTGTTTACGGCCCCTTCTACAGCATGATCAAGAAGAACGGCTGCAACATCATTGAAACACCTCTGAAGAACGACAACGAATACTATACCTTTGATTTTGAGGATCTGGAAAGCAAGATCACCGAAAAGACCAAGCTGTTCATGCTCTGCTCTCCCCACAACCCCTCGGGCCGTGTCTGGAAGCGCGAGGAGCTGGAGCAGCTGGCTGCCATCTGCGAAAAGCACAATCTGCTGGTCGTTTCCGATGAGATCCACAATGACCTGATCGTCGAAGGCGAACATATCGTTTTTGCCACACTGAATGAGTGGACAGCCACACATACCATCACCTGCACAGCTCCCACCAAGACCTTCAACCTGGCCAGCGTTCTGGTTTCCAATATCATCATCAAGGATGAAGAGCTGCGCAACCAGTTCAAGGCCAAGATGGCCGCTGCACATACATCCTCGGCCAGCTGCTTTGTCGAGCCCATTCTGACCGCCGCTTACAACGAAGGTGCACCCTGGCTGGATGAGCTGATGGTCTACATCAAAGGCAACCGCGACTACCTCTGCGACTTCGTCGCCAAGAATATCCCCGAAATTACGGTACAGCCCATGGAGGGTACCTACCTGGCATGGCTCAACTGCGAGAAGCTGGGTATGCACGGTGACGAACTCAAGGCATTTATTGCCACAAAGTGTGGTCTGGCCATGAACAATGGTTCCTTCTTTGGCGAAAAGTGGGATGGCTACTGCCGTATGAATCTGGCATGCACACGTGCCACCGTCGTCCAGGCTTGCGAACAGCTGCTGGAAGGCATCAAGACCCTGCGCAAGTAATTCCGGTTTTACCGTTTTTAAAACAAGCCTGTGGCATTGCCACAGGCTTGTTTTATTGCTTAAAGGTGGGTTTTATGCTAAAATAAAGGGGAATCATCCACATCCTGTGTAATTTTTTGAGGTTTACCATACATGAAACGACTTGTTTTTGGCATCCTTGCCCACGTCGACTCGGGCAAAACGACCCTCAGCGAAGCACTGCTGTATACGGCAGGCAACATTCGCCGTCTGGGCCGCGTCGACCATGGCGATGCCTTTCTGGATACATTTGAGATCGAACGCCAACGCGGCATTACTATCTTCTCCAAGCAGGCCATGCTGGAGGGTGATGGCTGGTCGGTCACGCTGCTGGACACCCCCGGCCATGTCGACTTCTCTTCCGAAGCCGAGCGTACCCTGAGTGTCCTCGATTATGCCGTACTGGTCATCAGCGGCACCGATGGCGTACAGGCGCATACCGAGACTCTTTGGAATCTGCTGCGCAGCCGCGGTATTCCTGTTTTTCTCTTTGTCAATAAGATGGATCTTGCCGGTGCAGCCAAGTGGAAGATCATGGACGATCTCCGCCGCCGTTTCGGCGATGGATTCATTGATTTCTCCCGTGAAGCCGATCAAGTCAGCGAGGATATCGCCATGTATGACGATGCTCTCATGGAGCAGTATCTGGAATCAGGTTATATCGATACGGAAGAAACTGCACGTCTGATTGCCCAGAGAAAGATCTATCCTTGCTTCTTCGGTTCAGCCCTCAAGCTGGAAGGTGTAGAAGAACTGCTGGATGCCATGCATGAACTGACCCGTATGCCCGAGTATCCCGAAGCCTTTGGCGCCAAGGTTTTTAAGATCTCCCGTGATGAAAAGGACGAGCGCCTGACCTATCTCAAGGTGACCGGCGGCACCCTTCGTGTCCGTGATCCGGTTTCGGGCGGAGAAGGGGAGGAGGCCTGGGAAGAAAAGGCTAACCAGCTGCGCCTTTATTCGGGCGTTAAGTTTACCCCCATGCAGGTGGCCCCGGCCGGCAGCATCTGTGCCGTCACAGGTCTGACACGGACTTACCCCGGCATGGGTCTGGGTTGTGAGCCTCAGGCCGAAGCTCCCGAACTGCAGCCGGTTCTGACCTATCGCCTGCTTTGGGAAGGCGATCTGGATCCCCATACCGTTCTGGGTTATATGCGTAAGCTGCAGGAGGAAGACCCTCAGCTCAAGGTCGAATGGAATGAGCAGCTGCGCGAGATCCATCTGCGCCTTATGGGCGAGATCCAGCTGGAAGTCCTGCGTCAGATCCTCAAGAGCCGTTTTGACCTGGATGTGACCTTTGGTGAGGGCTCTATCGTCTATCGTGAGACCATCACCGAGCCTGTCGAGGGTATCGGCCATTATGAGCCGCTGCGCCATTATGCCGAAGTCCGTCTGTTGTTGGAGCCCGGCGAACCGGGAAGCGGTCTGATCTTTGACACCATGTGCTCCACCAATGATCTCGACCTCAACTGGCAGCGCCTCATCTTTACCCATCTGGCCGAGAAGGAACATGTGGGCGTATTGACCGGCGCACCCATTACCGATATGCGCATTACCCTTCTGGCCGGCAGAGCCCATCTCAAGCATACAGAGGGCGGCGACTTCCGTCAGGCCACCTACCGTGCTGTACGCCAGGGTCTTAAACGTGCAAAGAGCCGCTTGCTGGAGCCCTGGTACGCCTTCCGTATCGAGGTACCTACGGAGAATATCGGCCGTGTCATCGCCGATGTCCAGCGCATGAACGGCGACTTTGAGCCGGGCGAGACGGTGGGGGACATGAGCGTCCTGACCGGCTCGGCACCCGTTGCCCGCATGAAGGATTATCAGAAGGAGCTGACCGGCTTTACCCACGGCCGCGGTCGTATGGCCTTCCGCCTCAAAGGATATCTGCCTTGCCACAACGAGGAGGAAGTCATTGAAGCCATCGGCTATGACAGCGACCGCGATGTGGACAATCCCTGCGATTCGGTCTTCTGCAGCCATGGTGCAGGTCATGTGGTACCCTGGTACCAGGTGCCTTCCGAGGCGCACACCACCAGCCCGCTCAAGACCCGTCTGAATAAGGTCGAGCTGCCCAACCAGACCGAAGCGGCTGTACACCGTACCAGCGATCTTGTGCCTTTCTCCAAGGAGGAAGAGGAGATCCTGGCACGCATCTTCGAGCGTACCTACGGCACCAACGTCAAGCGCAATACCTTTGCTTCGGTCAAGAAGCCGGTGCGTGTGGATCTGCCGAATGTTCCTGTAGCAGTGCCCGATCGCGGCAAGGACTACCTGCTGGTCGACGGCTACAACATCATCTTTGCATGGGAGGAGCTCAAGACTTTGGCCGATCAGGATCTGGAGGCTGCCCGTGCTTTGCTGACCGATATTCTGGTCAACTATCATGGTTATCGCGGCAGCACGGTCATTCTGGTCTTTGATGCTTATAAGGTCAAGGGCGGCGTGGAAAAGGTGGAAGAAGTAGGCGGCATCTATGTCGTTTACACCAAGGAAAAAGAGACCGCCGACATGTACATCGAGCGCACCACATACGACATTGCCCGTAAGAACCGTGTCCGTGTTGCCACATCGGACAACCTGGAGCAGATCATCATTCTGGGTCATGGTGCCGTCCGTGTTTCGGCCACAGAGTTCCGCCTGGAGGTTGAGGGGGTCAACAAGCATATTCGCGAGATCCTCGAGAGCCGCAAGGAGGCCAAGACCGGTCAGCGGATCGAGATTCCCGGCCATCCCCGCAAATTCTGATACAAAACGTTATAAATAGAGTTTATAATACAAAAAGAAATCGCCTGTCCAACTGGACAGGCGATTTTCGGTATTGTCAAATGTTTAGTTCTGCTGCTTTTTCTTCAGCAGTTCATCATTCTTGTGGATTTCCTGAATGAGGGCAGCGATATCCATGGGGGTGACGCTGTCGGGATCGGAGTCGGGGGCGAGATTGTGCTGGATCTTATTGAGGGTAGCGCTGAAGGCCAGCAGTTCTTCTTCGGCAATATCCTTGAACATCAGGCTGTGGATGCGGTCGATCATCTTGCGGTTGTTCTCGCATCGGACAACACCTTCATCGGTGACCGACAGACGGTTGCAGCGCAGGTTGTCGGGATCGGTGGTTTTGGTCAGCAGGCCCGACTTCTGCAGGCGTTTGGTGGATGTCGAGATGGAAGCCGGTGTAACACAGAGATGCTCGGCAATCTCGGCCTGGGTACAGCCGGGATTCTTGCGGATATATTCCAGAATGGGCAGCTGGCCGAAATACAGCTCGACATCGGGCTGGGTTTTCTGGATCCAGATACGGCGCAGCAGCTGAATCTTTTTCATTTTGGCGGCGAGCTCATTATGCAGCATAATTGGTGGCTCCTTTGATTGTGCTTGGCGTGTGCTTCACAATAGTATTTCTTGATATATTTATT
Organism: Clostridia bacterium; assembly: GCA_017560175.1. Taxonomy (GTDB): domain Bacteria; phylum Bacillota; class Clostridia; order Oscillospirales; family Butyricicoccaceae; genus RGIG1902. Next base: position 7,640 of record JAFYOK010000230.1, read on the forward strand.
ATACACGATTGTTTTTTTCTTTAACAGTAAAAATAAAAAATATTTCAGCCGAAAAAGTATCGGCAATCTTTGGGTATTTTGCACGAGTGTAAAATTTAATCAGAAAATCCATCACGGGCCTGTTTCCAATCGGCAGGAAACATGGTACAATAATCTGTATTGATTTATTTGTAACTGCGGCCGTTTCGGCCGTTGGAAAAGAGAGGGTTCAACGTGAACGATAATAATTATAAGAAGGACTTTGGCAACAAAGGCTACAACAAGCAGAATGACCGCAAGGGCGGCGGCCGTCGTTTCGGCGACAATAATAAGCGTCCCTACGGCAATAAGGGCGGCTACGACAGAGCGCCTCGCCGTGATGACCGCAGCGAGGAAGAGCGCGAGCTGATCCTCGAGGGCAAGAATGCCATCGAAGAGGCACTGGAAAGCGGACGCGCCATCGACAAGATCATGTTTGCGCCCGGTTCTCATAAGACCGTCGGTTATCTGATCGCCCGCGCCCGTGAGATGGGCATCCAGGCCCAGGAGACCGATAAGCACAAGCTGGATCGCCTGTCGATCACCGGCTCCCATCAGGGCATCGTTGCTCTGTGTGCAGCTGCCAGCTACTCGACTGTAGAAGATATCCTCGGCCTGGCCGAGCAGCGCGGCGAGAAGCCCCTGCTGCTCATCTGCGACGGTATTACCGATCCCCACAACCTGGGTGCGATTATCCGTACCGCAGAGATCGTCGGTGCTCACGGTATCATCGTTCCCAAGCGCCGCAGCGCCGGCCTCAATGCTGCCTGCGCCAAGGCTGCTGCCGGTGCGCTGGAGTATATGCCCATCGCCAAGGTTTCCAATCTGCAGGCCTGCATCGAAGAGCTGAAGGAAAAGGGCATCTTCATCTTTGCTGCCGATATGGGCGGCAAGGCCATGTATGATCTCGACTTCACCGTTCCTGCCGCCATTGTTATCGGTTCGGAAGGCGAAGGCATCTCCCGTATGGTTCGCGAGAAGAGCGACCATATCGTCAGCATCCCCCAGAAGGGCCGTATCCAGTCCCTCAACGCCTCCAACGCTGCCGCAGTTCTTCTTTATGAGGCTCTGCGTCAGAGAAGTATCTAAAGAGTAAATATAGTTTCTTTGGCCGTATAAATAAACGGCACTTCTGTGCCGCGCCGATGATTCGGCGTTGATTTTAGAAGGCTTTGCCGACTAAAATCTATAAAATTCTAAGGGTTCCCATGAAATGCTTGCATTTCATGGTAGGATTCTGCGCCAGAGAGGCATCGAAGAAAGCAATAATGAAAAATGAATAGTGAAGAATGAATAATTGCGGAGCCGCAAAGCGGCAGAAGAATAAAAGAAATCAAAATTATTTGTTTTTTGCTAAAATATACCGTATATCATTTCTAAAATATAATCAGGTGATTTTTTGAGCGAAAAAAAGAATGGTGAGCAGGAACGCTTTTCCATCGATGATATCATCGCCGAGATCAAAGCCGAACAGGGCGCTGACCCAACGGCTGCGCTTTCGGAAGAGATAGCTGCGGAGATGGATCTGCCCGACCTGCCCAGCCCCCCAGCCGGGGTTCAACAACTGCATACAGAGCCCGAGGGGCAGGATGGGCAGAGCGAAGAACCGGCCGCCGAAAATGAACCGATCCCCCTGCCCATTCGTCGTCCTCGTCCTCAGATCGAGGAGGAGCCCGAACCGGAAGGTGATATCATCGTCGACGATGAAGAAATGCACCAGGATAAGGCACCCGGCCGTCGCGTCATTCTCTTCAAGAGCCGCCGTATCCGTACCGATGAGGGAACAGAGGCGGAGGAAGAAACAGAGGCCGATGGGGAAGAGGGAGAGCCCGAGGAAGGCAAGTTCATTCCCTATCCCGTATCCGACGACAATGAAGAGTATTATGTCGAAGAGGAATACTACGAGGAAGAGGAGGAGGAACTTCCTTACGACTTCCTGAATGTTCCCTTCGACGATCCTACCCGCGCCGTTAAAAAGCTGGGCAAGAAGCTGGTCGGTATGTCCGGCCGTCTGATCAGTGCCGTGCTGGTCACGCTCTTTTCCGGCTATCTGACTTTTGCCGAAACGTTGGGTTTGCCGGCGCTGACCATTGCCGGTACCGATGCCGCGCTGCTGCAGAGCGGTCTGCTGGGCCTTTGCGTCCTGCTGTCGCTGCTTTGTGCGTGGGAAGTTACAACTGCCGGTGTATGGCGATTGACCAGATTGCGTCCCACCTTCGACAGTCTGGTGGTCTTTTCGGCATTGGCCACCATTGTACATTGTATCTTTACGGCCTTTGGTCTGTCGGATGGACAGCCGCTGGCCTTTGTATCCTGTGCCTGCTGTTTCTTTGCCCTCAGCAGCAAACGCAGTCGCGCCATGACCCTCCGACGTACCTATAAGTGTATGGAGATCGCTGCCGATCCCACAGCCGTCAAGGTGGTGGGTGGTAAGGACTATCGTGCTGCTGTCAAGACACACAACCGTGCCTATGCCGAAGTGAGTGATGTTGCCGGTATGGATCTTGCCGAGCGCACCTCCTGCATTTTTGCTCCCGTGGCCATTGTCGCATCTTTTGCACTGGCCGTTGTCGCCAGCTTTGGCAAGGGAGATGCCGGACGCTTTGTCTGGTCGCTGGCTGTCATCAGTTCGGTCATCGCCCCCTTTGCGCTGGCCTCGGCTTCGACCGCCCCCTGGGGACGTGTAGCCAAGCGCCTGTTCACCTCGGGCGCGGCCATTCTCGACCACCATGCGGCATCTCAGCTATCCAGAGTCAAGCGTGTGGCCCTGTATGATGGCGATATTTTCCCGTTGGGTGCTGTTTATATTGCAGGCATGAAGATCACATCCTCTACCATCAAGATGGAGCAGGTGGTGGCCGATGCCGCAGCCGTTATGAAAGAGGTGGGCGGCGGTGTTGCCAAAGCCTTTGGTGACTTTGCCCGTGAACAGTATCTTGTACCTCGTCGTGCCCTCAATGTCCGCTATTTCGAAGGCGGCGGTATCGCGGCGCAGGTCCAGGGCGATTATGTTCTGATGGGCAGCGCAGCCTTCCTGCAGAAGATGGGCGTTATGATCCACGAAGGCAGCGACAAGAAGGATGCTGTTTTTGTAGCCGTCAATTCCTACGAAGCGGCGATCTTTACCCTCAAGTATACCGTCCAGCCTCAGCCCTATGCGGCGCTGGGCATCCTCAGCAAGTTCGGTATGATCGCCGATCTGGCTGTCAAGGATTTCAGCGTTACCGAGCGACTGGTGGAAAATCGTTTTGCCATCAAACGCAAGCTGCTCCATGTTCCCGAACTGGCCATCAAGGAGGCCTACTGGAACGAGGAACTGGGCAAGGAAGCGCCGGTCTGTGCCATCCTGACCCGCGACAGCGCCCTGGCCTTTATGGAGGTCGTCGGCGGTGCCCGCTGCCTCATCCGCACGGTGCGTCTGGGCCTCTTCTGTGCCTATGCCTGCAGCCTGATCGGTATGGTCACCATGTATTTTCTGGCTGCTATGGATAAAATTTATCTGGCTTCTCCGGAGAATATTGTGCTCTATCTGCTCATCTGGCTGCTGCCTGTACGGTTTGCTTCACTGTTTTTAACGAGATATTAAAGCGTTTACCCCCTGCCGATACAAACGGCAGGGGATTTTTTTGTTTATATTGCATAATTGACACAAGAATTTTACTACAAATCTGTGAAAATATGTTGAAAATGTCAATGGTATACGATATAATAAGCCCTGTTAGCGAATAAAGCAAACCCGTTAGCAATTAAAGCGCATCATGCACTTAGAATAAAGGAGAGTAAACACTTATGGCTTTCGCACTGGATAAGACAAGAAACGTTTGCCTGCTGGGTCACGGCGGCGACGGTAAGACATCTCTCGTTGAGAGCATGCTTTATATGACAGGTGAGACAGATCGTCTCGGCAACATCGTCGACGGTAATACCGTCAGCGACTTTGATGCAGAAGAAATCAAGCGTCAGATTTCCATTCAGCTGTCCCTGTCCCCCATCCGTTTCAAGGATCACATCATCAACCTGATCGACACTCCGGGTTACTTCGATTTCGAAGGCGAAGTTATGAGCGGTCTGCGTGCTGCTGACGCCGGTATCATCGTTGTTTCCGCCAAGAACGGCTGTGCAGTCGGTACAGAGAAGGCTTGGAAGGAAGTCAGAAAGCGCAACCTGCCCGCATTCTTCTACATCTCCAAGGTAGATGAAGAGCAGGCTGACTACGAAGGCGCTTACGCATCTCTGCGTCAGGCTTTCGGCAACAGCGTTACACCTTTTGTTATTCCTCTGTTCGATGAAAACGGCAAGGCACAGGGCGTTATCAACCTGCTGCAGGAGATCGTTTACAAGGCAGAAGACGGCAAGATCAATGAGTATCCCGTTCCCGAAAATAAGAAGGAAAAGGTCGCTCGTCTGCGCGGCGCTCTGATCGAGACCGTTGCTATGAGCTCCGACGACCTGATGGAAAAGTACTTCGATGGCGAAGAGTTCACCATGGAAGAAATCCTGGTCGGTCTGCGCAAGGGCGTTATCGCCGGTGACATCTCTCCCGTCATCTGCGGTTCCGCACACAGCGGTCTGGGCACAATGGATATGATCCGTGCCATCATCAACTACGGTCCTCACCCCGACGAGATCCGCACAGAGCGCGGTGTCGACGAGGACGGTAACGCCATCGAGATGCACTATGATGCAACCGGTGACACAGCTATTTTCGTCTTCAAGACAGTTTCCGACCAGTATGGCCGTTTCTCCTACTTCAAGGTCATGCAGGGCGAGCTGACTCCCGATATGACTCTGTACAATTCTCAGACCGGCGCCGAGGAAAAGATGGGTACCATCTACATCGTCAAGGGCAAGAAGCAGTACAAGGTTGATAAGATCGGCTGCGGCGACATCGGTGCCGTTGCCAAGCTGAAGAACACACGCACAGGCGACACTCTGACAAAGAGCAAGACAGGCGTCAAGCTGCGCGGTGTTGCATACTCCGAGCCCTGCTACTCCAGAGCGATCACACCCAAGGTCAAGGGCGGCGAAGAAAAGATGGTCGCAGGCCTCAACGCTCTGCGTGACGAAGATCCCTCGTTCACACTGGTCAACAACGCCGAGACCAAGCAGATCGTTATCTCCGGCGCCGGCGATATGCATATCGATGTTCTGTGCGCTAAGCTGCAGAGCAAGTTCGGCGTTGAGGTCGAGCTGAGCGATGCTAAGGTTGCTTACCGCGAGAAGATCCGCAAGAAGGTCTCCGTTGAAGGCAAGCACAAGAAGCAGTCCGGCGGTCATGGTCAGTACGGCCACGTCAAGATGGACTTCGAGCCTCTGTACGATGAGGGCCAGGACTTCCAGTTCGACGTAACCGTTGTCGGCGGCGCAGTTCCCAAGAACTTCTATCCCGCAGTTGAAAAGGGTATCCGTGAGGCTATGCAGAAGGGCGTTCTGGCCGGCTATCCCATGGTCGCTCTGAAGGCTACTCTGACCGACGGTTCCTACCACGATGTCGACTCTAACGAACTGTCCTTCGTCACAGCTGCAAGCCTTGCTTACAAGGCCGGTATCCCCAACGCCAACCCCGTCATCCTGGAGCCCGTCAACTCCATCAAGGTCAATATTCCCGATGATTACATGGGCGACGTTATCGGCGACATGAACAAGCGCCGCGGCCGTATCATGGGCATGAATCCTGCAGAAGACGGCACACAGATCGTCGAGGCTGAGGTTCCCGCAGCTGAGATCGCTGACTACGCCATCACTCTGCGTGCTATGACACAGGGCAGAGGTTCCTTCACAACCGCTTTCGAGCGCTATGAAGAAGTTCCTGCACACATCCAGGAAAAGATCATCGCTGAGGCACAGAAGGAAGACTAATTCCAAAATTAACTGCATAAGTTAAGTGTACCCCGGGCAGCACTGCTGCCCGGGGTTTTTGTTTACATAAAATTGCTGGAAACGCCATGTTTTCCTTGCTATAATTTTAATATAGAAGAAATCATACACGGGAGGTGTTTATATGAAGTTGGGTATTGCTCTTGAGGGCGGCGGCGCCAAGGGTGCTTTTCATATTGGTGTCGTGCAGGCCTGTATGGAGTGCGGTCTGTGGCCGCCTGCGGCCATTACGGGTACATCGATCGGTGCCATCAACGGTGCCATGCTGGCCCAGGGAGATTACAACCGTGCCCGCAACCTGTGGCTGACCATCAGCGGCAGCGACCTCTTTGATGCCGATAATGCCAAGCTGATCTATGCCGATCTGACCGATCTGGACGGTCTGTCCGAAGTGTGGGCCAGCCTGAAGGATTTTATTACCGATCGCGGCATTGATACTACCCAGCTGCGCGGCCTCATCGACCTCTATATCGATCCCGATCGTCTGATGAACAGCCCCATCGATTACGGTATGGTCACTCTGTCGCTGCCCGATTTCGAGCCTGTGGAGATCTTCAAGGGGGAAATGGGACAGGAGAATATTCCCACCTATATTTTGGCCAGCGCGGCGCTGCCGGGCTTCCAGAAGGTGTCGATGGGCAAAAAGTTCTTTCTCGACGGCGGTTTATATGACAACTGCCCGGTCAATATGCTGCTGGAAAGCGGCTGCGAGATGGTCATTGCCGTCCGTACCCATGCGGCAGGTGTCATCCGCTATGACGAAAAAGATGTACGTGTAGTTACCGTTTCGCCCAGCGAAGATCTGGGCTCTATCCTGCGTTTTTCGCCCGAACAGGCACGACATAATATTGAACTGGGCTACTATGACGGTCTGCGCGTCCTGCGCCGGCTGGGTGGACGGTATTACTACTTGACCGATGTTGCTCATGGTCTTGGGCCGAAGTTGTGGAATGTTTCGGAAGAGACCATTCGTACCATTGCGAAATCTCTCCACCTGAGCACCAAGCTGGAACCACGCCGACTGCTTTTTGAACGCATTCTGTCGCTGCTCTTTGACATGCTGGAGCTGGATAAGGGCGCAGGCTATGATGACCTCATCGTGGCCATGATTGAGCATCGTGCCAAGCGATGCGGCATTGAGCGCCTGCAGTGTTATACTGCTTTGGAGCTGCTGGAACTGGCTATGAAGGGTACACCCACCGGCCGCGCCCGCGCACTGGATAAGATCATCGACCTGCTGCTCTGTGAGCTGATGAAATAGGGAAAAGCCTTCCCTCTCAGGGAAGGGGGACCACTTTAGTGGTGGATGAGTGTGCCCGTTAGGGCATATTAAATACGGCCAAATGGCCGCCCTCATCAGTCACCCTTCGGGTGCCAGCTTCCCCGTGGGGGAAGCCTTCAAAGGCGTGATTGCAGAAAAAAGGAGTACCGAAAATCTCGGTACTCCTTAAATTTTTATCCAATAAGTCCCTGCTCG
>JAFYOK010000231.1 GCA_017560175.1 Clostridia bacterium
AATGACCTCCCTTTGCTATTTTTTGTGCAGTTGGCCGACCGCACTTTTATTATAGCAAAGGGAGTTTTTTTATCATCCTCATCGCCAGAAGGCTTTTTGGAACCACGCGACTATCGCGTGGTTTTCGTTTATATAAAAAAGGCCCCGTCTTCGGACGGGGCCTTGAAAACCTTATGTTTTACTGTCTGTTTCCCGAAAAACTAAATCTTAGTTCCAGGAGACGTAGCACCAGTACATTGTACCGGAGGAGGAGATCTCAACGCCCTTCAGATCGTCGTTGTAAGCACGTGTGACGTTAGCACCGTATGTGGGAACCTGGGGGCAGATCTCGTTGATGTAGTTGGTCAGCTCTGTCATAGCAGCGTTTCTCTCGTCTGCATCCAGAATCTGAGTCAGATCAGCATACATCTGGTCGATCTTGGGATCAACTGTACGTGTCCAGTTGGAACCACCGACCTGCTTCTCTGTAAACTTACCTTCGACGAAGGACATCATCGAAGAGGATGTGTAACCGCCGATACATGTATCGAAGTCACCCTCAGCAGCAACCGACAGGTATGTAGCGAGGTCCATGGACTCCAGATTCATTGTGACGCCGTACTCAGCCAAGGAAGCCTGGATGACTTCGCCGCAGCGTCTCTTAACGTCGTCGGAGCAGATGCAGGAGAAGGAGACTGTCTTGGGATCGATGCCGGAAGCATCCAGATACTTCTGAGCCATTTCCTTATCCAGCTTGTCGGGGATCTCTGTAGCTGCGCCGGCAAAGACGATAGGTGTCTGTGTGTAGTTACCTGTGCCGTAGCCGTTCAGAGCGACCATGACCAGAGCGTCCTTATCGATTGCGCAGTTCATGAAGTGACGGAAGTCCTGATTATCAAAGGGAGCTCTCTCGTTGTTCAGAACCAGGAAGTTGAAGGCTGTACCTGTCTGGTTGATGGTTGCGATACCGGCTGTCTCTTCCAGACGGCCCATGTCGTTGTTGTCAACCTCGACGATGTAGTCGATCTCACCGGCTTCCAGAGCGATTGTTCTGGAGGAACCTTCGGGGATGATGCGGTACTTCAGAGTCTTGATGGCAGGAGCGCCGTCCCAATAACCATCAAATGCTTCGAATGTCAGGCTGTCGCCCAGTGTCCAATCCTTGAAGATGTAACCGCCGGTACCAACGGGGTTAGCAGCGATAGCTTCTTCACCTTCAGCGATCAGCTCGGAGGGCAGGACGTAGTGGGAAGACATATCCAGCAGTGTCTTAGCGTAGACTTCCTTTGTTGTTACCTTGAATGTGTAATCGTCAACGATCTCGATCTTGTCCCAGAACTCTGTGTAGGACTGGGTGTAAGCCGACTGAGCTCTTGCGTATTCCATGGAAGCAACCATGTCTTCGGTTGTCAGATCAGAACCGTCGTGGAACTTAACGTCGTCACGGATCTTGAACTGCCATTCCTTATCAGACAGTGTTTCCCACTCTGTGATGATGCAGGGGATGGGATCCAGTGTTGCGAAGTCCAATCTCAGGAATGTGTCGTGTGTCAGGATGTTCATCAGAGAGCCTGCAACTGCAGAGTGCTGATGAGGTGCAACTGTGGGAGGTTCGTTAGCTGTGGCAACAACGACCATGTTGTTTGCCTTGTTCTGGGACTGAACGCCGCCGTCTGTGGAGGCCTCAGCCTTGTCTTCTGTCTTGTTCTCTGTGTTTTCTGTTGTAGCTTCTTCCTTAGCGCCGCAAGCTGCGAACAGGGAGAATGCCATTGCGAAAACGAGCAGCAGGCTAAACAGTTTTGCCAGTTTCTTCATTGCTTTTTGTCTCCTTTGCAATTTGTTTTTCCAGTCTCGAATTGTAACAATCTGATTTCAATTATTAACTTTTCGTAACTGCTGTTTGAAGTCTATCCTACTTTTGTACATTTTGCAATAGCCATCCTGCTGTTTCAGCCTTTTGACCTATGCACTTTGTATGCATTGCCAGGCCACTTTTTTATTTACTCTATTTTACATCATTGTATATAATATCCATTTTTTATATTCGAATAATATTTGTTTATACTTCTTTTCA
>JAFYOK010000232.1 GCA_017560175.1 Clostridia bacterium
CTGCAGTTATACGGTAAAGTTCCTCTGATCGAGCCACTGGAGTATAAGGAGATCCAAAAAATTCGTTCTTTTGTCGTGGCCATCGATACCTCAGGTTCTACGACAGGTCAGTTGGTACAGAGGTTTATTCAGAAGACTTATAACATTTTGCAGTCTACCGAAAACTTTTTCTCCAAAATTGAACTGTATATTCTGCAATGTGATGATGAAGTGCGCGAAGCTGTGCATATCACATCCCCCGAAGGATTTGAGAATTATATACAGACCATGAAGATCTATGGTCACGGCGGCACCGATTTTCGCCCTGTCTTTTCCTATGTGGATGACCTGCGCCGTCGGGGAGAACTGCAGGATCTCAAGGGGTTGATTTATTTTACCGACGGTTACGGAACTTTCCCGGCGACTTCTCCCGATTATGAGACAGCCTTCGTTTTTGTGGATGATGGCTATTCGCTGCCGGAGGTGCCGCCCTGGGCCATTCGTCTGGTTCTGCGCCCGGAAGAGATGGATACGAATACAACGGTATGATCGGAGTCGATTATGAATATTAAAGAAGCAAAAGAACAGATCAAAAACGCAATGACGGCTTATTTTACCAAAGATGCTTTTGGGAAATATGTCATTCCGCCCGAAGTCCAGCGCCCTGTTTTCCTGATGGGCCCCCCGGGTATTGGCAAGACAGCCATCATGGAGCAGATCGCATCGGAGCTGGGGGTTGGTATGGTGGCTTATTCCATGACCCATCATACCCGACAGAGCGCCATCGGTCTGCCCTATATTGAGAAAAAGACATACGGCGGTAAGGAATATACCGTATCGGAATACACCATGAGTGAGATCATCGCTTCGGTCTATGACTTGATGGAAGCCACAGGACTCAAAGAGGGTATTCTTTTTCTGGATGAGATCAACTGTGTTTCCGAAACACTGGCACCGGCCATGCTGCAGTTTTTGCAGTATAAGACCTTTGGTCGTCACCGTGTCCCCGAAGGCTGGATCGTAGTTACCGCCGGCAACCCTTCAGAGTACAACAGCTCGGTTCGCAATTTTGATATTGTCACATGGGACCGTCTCAAGCGCATCGATGTCCAGCCCGATTACAGCGTGTGGAGAGAATATGCCCATGTACGCGGCATCCACCCGTCGGTCACGACCTATCTGGACATCCGTAAGGATGACTTTTATCGAGTCGAACTGACCGTCGATGGACGTAATTTTATTACGGCACGCGGCTGGACCGATCTTTCCGATATGATCAAGCTCTACGAGCATCATAATCTCCCGGTAGATGAAAAACTGATCGGCCAGTATCTGCAGGATCCAAAAACAGCCCGTGAGTTTTCTGTGTATTACGGTCTGTTCAGCAAATATCGTTCGGACTATCAGGTGGACAAGATCCTGGCAGGACAGGCTTCGTTGGAGGTCAAGGCTCGTGCCATGGCTGCGCGGTTTGATGAACGTCTTGCGCTGCTGGGACTGCTGCTGGATGGCATTTCCGAGCAGCTGCGGGATGTATTCCGCATGGAACAGGGACTGACCGAACTGATGGGCATTGTCAAAAACATCCGCATTGATCTCGCCCGTCCCGGCACCGATCCTGCCCAGGCTTTGCAGAAGCAGATCGATGGTCTTGAAAAGAAGATCGAGACCGGCCGGTTGGCTTCGTCGCTGTCGGCCGACGGTATTTATGCCTGCCGTACAGCCATTGCCCTGTTGGAGGATCAGCGTTCCCGTCTGGCTGCCGAAAAGGGTACAGCTGCACAGGCGGTGCAGGGACTTAAGACAGCCTTTGACGGACAGGTGGAGGCGCTGAAAAATCGTGCAGTGGAGACCGGCGATTGCCTGGCCAACCTCTTTGCCTTCTGCGGCGAAGTCTTTGCCGAGGGTCAGGAGATGGTGGTTCTGGTCAACGAGCTGACCATCAGCCGCTATGGTTTGCATTTTATCAGCCGTTATGGCTGTGAGGCTTATTTTGCCTATAGTAAAAAGCTGCTCTTCCGAGAACAGCAGCAGGAGATCCTGAGTCAGATGGATCTTCTGGAAGAAGGATGGGAACAGGATCCCGTCTGATGACCCAAAAGGGAGGAGAGGTATCCTATGGATGGCAAACACAATTTCAATATACAGAATGGCATCCTGCAGAGATACAGCGGTCCGGGTGGCGAACTGACCATCCCGGCCGGGGTAACGGCTGTTGGCCGATCGGCTTTTGAAGGATGCCGAACCTTAACGGCCATCCATCTGCCCGAAACGGTCAGAGAGATCGGCAGCGGTACTTTTCGTAATTGTGTATCGCTGCGCAGTGTTGATTTCCCGGCTGCGCTGACAAAGATAGGTGATGCTGCCTTTCAGGGATGCATTGGACTTGTTCACCTGGAACTGCCGGCAGCGGTCGAAGTCATTGGCAGCGGTGCGTTTCGGTATTGCCGTAATCTCACCTCTGTGATTTTGCCTGCTGCCCTTGAGGAAGTTTCCGAGAGTCTTTTTATGGGCTGTACCGCGCTGACGGAAATCGAGATTCCGCAGGATGTACGCAGGATCGGGCCTCATGGATTTGAAGACTGCCGCGCACTGCATCGTATCGGTCTGCCCGACAGCCTGCGAGAGATTGCCGGCTATGCCTTTGTCGGCTGTACTGCGCTGGAAGAATTGCGTCTGCCAAAAGCATTGCGCCGTCTGGGCCCGGAGGCTTTTCGGGATTGCACGTCGCTGATGTCCGCAGAACTGCCCGTAAATCTGCGTCGACTGGCGCAGGGGACATTCCGCGGCTGCCGCAATCTGACCTGTGTTTCTTTGCCGCAGGAACTGCATTATATAGGTGTGGAAGCCTTTGCAGGCTGTGGACGACTGACAGAACTGCATCTGCCGTCTAACGTGGAAAAGGTGGCAGCCCGTGCCTTTGGCGGCTGCCTAGGACTTGATCGAGTAAAGGCAGAAGGTACACAGACCTCATTCAGCGCCTCGGCATTGGAAGAAGCCGGCACGCCTGTGCTTTTTGCGCCCCATCTGCCGTTGGAACTTTTACAGAAAAGCTGCCGTATGCCTGCCCTTCGCGGCTTTGCCATGGCCTATACCGAGGGGACGATGGCATACGATGAGGAAGTTGCCAGGGGATATCTGACCTATATCCGTCGCCGACGTAAAGTGCTGTGGAAAGAGATCGCCATGCTGCGTATCCTGTTGGCCGAGGAAATGATCGGTCGGGATGAGCTTTTTTCCCGGATCGAAGAAGCACCCATGCTGGGAGATACCGAAATCAGCGTCCTGCTGTTGGAATATCAGCACAGCCACTTTTCCATGGAAGAGATTTTTGAAGAAAACCGCAGACGACAGGAACTGGAGTTCCGCCGCATGATGTTTGGCGAAGGCCTTTCTCCGGCCGAACTGCGTAAGATCTGGGGATGCGAACGTCGGGAAGACAAGAGTTATGTCCTGACCGATTATAAGGGAGAGGATGACCTGCTCATCCTGCCCGAAAAGATTGGAAGGACGGCGGTTACGGCCGTGCGCATGGGTGCCGCTTATCAGGGTTCTACGGTGACGACCGTTCTGATCCCGGCAGGTATTACCGAAGTGGCCATCAGCCCTTTCCTGGATGGTGTACTGCTGCAGGAAATCCTGGTGGATGAAAATAATCCGGCTTATCGGTCGCTGGAAGGTATGCTTTATACCGGTGACGGCAAATGTCTGCTGCGCTGTCCGCGTGGTTATGCGGGACAGGTCTGTCTGCCCGAAGAGGTAGAAGAGATTGGGCCGGAGGCCTTTAAGGATTGCATAGGTGTGGATGCCATTCGATTGCCCGAGGGCCTTAGAAAGATTGGTGCCGGTGCCTTCCGCGGATGTACGGGTCTGACCGAACTGACCTTGCCCGAAGGTTTGATCGAAGTCTCGGCCGGTCTTTTTCAGAGCTATACGGCACTGCGGGAGATCAGCCTGCCCTGTAGCCTGCGGTCGATCGGAACAGCGGCCTTTGGCAGATGTATTTCCCTTGA
>JAFYOK010000233.1 GCA_017560175.1 Clostridia bacterium
GCTGTTCCGGACGGTCTGGAATCGCTGATCGCGTTATGCTGCGGCAGGGAAGAGGTCGTGCGCTATCTGGAGGCGGTAAGATCGGGAACGACATATACACCCGGTGTTGTTGCTCTTGAAAGATTAAGAGGAGCATTTCGTTCCGCTGTGGTCACGAGATCCGGTATCGCTCGAGGTGCGCATACCCCTTATGGTGAGCTCATTAAAGTGGAAACGGCCATGGCATTGGTGGGGCTCCTTGACTACAGAGCTCAAAACGGGGCATACAGACCAGCTCTTGTTCTCTCGGAGTGATCCGGGAACATCGATATGATAAAGGAGAGGATCGTTCATGGCGCTTTTCGCGATCGGAGATCTGCACCTGTGCCTTGGCGCACCGAAGCCTATGGATGTCTTTGGTGGAGCCTGGGTCGGCTATATGGATAAGCTTAAAGAAGGGCTCAGCATCATCGGACCCGATGACACGACGGTACTCCTTGGGGATCTAAGCTGGGCACTGGATCTTCCGTCTTCTGCGGCGGATTTCGCATGGATCAATGAGATCCCCGGAAGGAAGATCATTCTCAAAGGAAATCACGATTACTGGTGGTCCACTGCTGCAAAATTCCGTAAGTTTTGCGATGAGCATGGCTTCCGGGACATGGAACTCCTTAATAACAACTCCTTCGAATACGAAGATGTCGCTATATGTGGGACCAGAGGATGGTTCTTTGAAGAGGAACGGAGCGGCCAGCATGATGAGAAAGTCTTCAAGCGGGAGCTGATCCGGCTTGAGGCTTCACTGAAGGCTGCAGGAGAGCGGCAGAAGTTCGTCTTCCTCCATTATCCACCGAGATATAAGGGCTATGAATGTCCTGAGATCCTGCAGCTTCTCGAAAAATACGAAGTCCGGAGATGCTTTTACGGCCATCTTCACGGCGGCAGCCATAAGTTGGCCATGGAGGGGCTCTGGGACGGAGTAGAATTTCGCCTCGTCGCATCCGACTATTTGGACTTCAAACCATACAAAGTAATTTAACAAAAGAAAAATGAAAAAAGGGTGGACAATCCTGACATTTTTTGATAGAATATATCGGCTGTATAAAAACATATAAAAGGGTCTCGCTATGCGGACCTATTTAGGAGGATCATTCATTATGAACGTTAAGAACATTGAGAGAAACGGCAACGAGACTACTATCGTTGTTGAGATCGACAAGGAACTGATGGAGTCCGGCATCAACAAGGCTTACATGAAGGCTCGCAAGAGCATCATGATCCCCGGCTTCCGTAAGGGCAAGGCTCCCCGTAAGATGATCGAGAGCATGTACGGCGCCCATGTCTTCTACGAAGACGGCCTCGAGGAGATCTTCCCCCAGGTCTATCAGGCTGCTGTCATCGACCAGGGCATCAAGGCCATCGGCCGTCCCTCTCTGGAAGATATGCAGATCAGTGAGGAGAACATCGTCACTCTGACCCTGAAGACCGAGGTCTATCCTGAGGTCACCCTGGGTGAGTACAAGGGCATCGAAGTTGAGAAGGCGGAGGCTGTTGTTTCCGATGAGCAGGTCCAGGCTGAGCTGGACCGCATGGCTCAGAATGTTGCTTCCACCGAGACTGTTGAGCGTGCAGCCGAGATGGGCGACACTGCCAACATCGATTTCGAGGGCTTCGACAATGGCGTTCCCTTCGATGGCGGCAAGGGCGACAACTTCGACCTGAAGCTGGGCAGCGGCCAGTTCGTTCCCGGTTTTGAAGAGCAGATCGTTGGCATGAC
>JAFYOK010000234.1 GCA_017560175.1 Clostridia bacterium
GTGACGAGCTTCGTCGTTTGGGAATGATGAAGATACAGTTATTCTTTGAGGGAAAAACACAGTAAATAGAGGCACTTTCAAGGTTAAACAGTACTTTCTTTAAAGGTTGATTTTTAAATTGTGCACTTAAATTTGCACATTTTAGGAGGAACCGACATGGCAAGACCAAAAGATGTAGGTGTTTTTCAGCTGGAAAATGGTAAGTGGGCTTTTCGGTATACATTTACAACCGGAGGAAAAAGAGTGTCCAGAAGGGGCAGCAAGGATGAGTGGGGAAATCCGCTAAAAACAAAGACGGAAGCTATCAGAGCCAGAAATAAAGCGCTTGAACAGGAACTGGAAGGTAAGAAGCCGACCCCTAAAGTTAGAAAAACCATCAAAGAGGTTTATGCTGAATACTGTGAAAACGGAAGAACAGACAGAGCTTACCGCACTAAGCTGAAGCAGGACAGTCTTTGGGGGAATCACTTAAAGAAGCGGTTCGGCAAGCGATTTGTCGATGAAGTCAGTGTAGCCGAAGTCAATGACTATCTGACAGAGTTATATTATGTAAAGGGCTATTCCTACCAATATACAGAATCCTTCCTGAAGATGTTTTATCTGATCTTCGGTCAGGCGTATTCCAGAAATTATCTGGAAGTAGATGCCTACAATAAGTTGTGTGTCAACAAGGACAGCAAGATCAAGATGCCAAAAATGAAGAAAGAGGACGATACCGACATTGTGGCTTTCAGCAGAGAGGAGCTTACTTTATTGGATGATTACTTCAAGGGCAGCAATGCAGAAACGGCTTACCTCTTAGGTCGATATTGTGGTCTTCGCATCAACGAATGTTATGGCTTGAAATGGGATCATGTTGACTTGGAAGCGGGTACGATCTTCATTGACCGACAAATGCAGTATCAGGATGGGATAATTAAGTTGGTGGAGCCAAAGACAAGGAACTCGAAGCGGATCATTTATATGAATGACGTTTTGAAAGCATACTTGCAAAGATTGGCAGAACAAAGAAGGAATGACGAAGCGGAGCTAAAGACCTTGCGAGAGCAGAATCAAAGAATAATCGAAGATTTAGATGGGAAGAAGCTGTCATCGACAGAGTTGGTCAACTGTCTTCCGGATGGTAAGCTGCAGACCGTCAACTCCATGAAATATCCGACAAGAGAGATAAAAGAGAAGTTGGGTATCGACTTCAAATATCATTATCTCAGACATACTTATGGAACTCTGATGGCTGAGCTGAATACCCCTACGCATCTTCTTTGTAATCAGATGGGGCATGGCCACATCCATGTAACCCAGCGATATTACATAGCCGTCTCAAAGACAGGTATTGATATTTTGCAGGATAACCTGAATAAAATGTAAAAAAATATGAGGACAGGGTCAAATCATAACGATAAGGCCTTGTCCTCTTTTTGCAATACATTTATTTGTAAGTTAATTTGCGAAAGCTAAGCGTTTTTTAATCGAGCGAAAGCGAGATGTAAACATAAAATAAACTTGCGCCAGCAAGATTATTTTATTCAGCTGAGTTTTTGCGCAGCAAACACGAGGCGTGAATTTAAATTTTTCTGGTGTTAAAAAGGAATCTTTCCCAACGGGAAAGTTCATTTTTGGCACCAGCTAAAATTAAGTAATGTGAAGTGATAGGCGTATATGAGCTATGGACAATTTAAGGGGTATTCTATATAAGGACACCCCTAATTTTGCCCCAAAACCCATACTTATTTATATGTAAACATCCTCAAGAAAATATATTCAAACGATAATTTTAGATTGCGACAGCAAGATAAAATTATTGTGTTTCTACCATAAAAACAGAACTTCCCATCGGGAAGGTCTGCTTTTTGTGGTAGCTTCTTCAAATATAAAGGGGAAACTTTTACTTATTATATATAAAGTAAATTCTCCCCCTTTAATCTATACTTCCTTCGTAATCTGAGCTGCGCATTTGGCCTTATGATTTTCAAGCTCCCACTTGTAACCATACTGCTTTAAAATCCAACCCGCCTGACTTCTGCTTTCTGCAACGCTTCGAAGTTCTCTCAAAAACTGAGGTCTGTCCTTACCGGCAATTATTACCTCCCCATTCTTCCATCCATATTTTTCAAGAAGCTCTTCGATGCCCTTTTCAATATCTCCTCTTGGTTTAAAACGAACCTGACACTCGATTCCCGGGAACCAGCTGTCTGCCAAGGCCATTAACCCTGCTTTAGTTTTCGCAGCTTCTTCAAACTCTTCAAGCACCTTCTGATAATATGCTTTACTGATCGATCGCCACTCGTAATAGTCAAACTGCTCCTTGATATAGTCACAAATCATATACGGAAGCCTCTCATGTACAAAATCGATGTACTCCTTCAGGTTTTCATATCTATAAAGCGGCAATCGCCATCCCTCATCATAAGTTTCAGGATCGAAGTCGTCATTTTGAAGTTTAAGTATATTAAGGTGTTCATTCATTGCCGCCAGAATAACGGGATCTTTTGAAAAAGGCTGCTCCGCAGGATTTTCATCATTATCATGTCCGATGCTGTCAACGATGATATAAGCTACATCAAGACCTTCTCGTACTCGACCGGCCATCTGGCAAATGTCAATCCCTGCATGAGCCTCAATGAACATAACTTTGATGTCTTTGTTCTTAATGTTTATTCCCTCTTTGTTTCGTGCTGTCGTCAGGAAGAACTTCACATCATCCGGAAGCATCTGATGTTCTGCCAAATAATCTTCGGTCGCTTTCATTTTGGCATGTAGCACCTCATCTTTCTTCTTTAACGCTTGTAACTTTTCTTGCTTGGAAAAGGAGACCGCAATATGAGGCTTGACACTTGCCGGGGCATTCTCTGCTAAATCAAGCAAAGTGGAAATGTGGTTACTAAATGAAATAAACTTTTCCCCCTGTCGCATGAGCTGCATCTGCTTGTCTCTTGCCTGCTCTTTTGTGATGAACTCGATCTTTTTCGGTACAACATTTATGCAAATATCTCTCATATCCAACAGATGGGCTTTTGAAAATAGCTCGTCATTCTCAAGAATATCCGGTGTTCCTGTCATGGCAATAACTTTACAGTCCTTGTCATTGGCCAATGTTTCTTCGATGAAGCGGCGCACATAAAAGGGAGAGCTCTGGTATGAAGCATCCGCCAATAACGAATGAGCCTCATCGACAACAATCATGTCAAAGCGCTTCCATGGACAGCTGTCAATGCCAGCAGGGGTATATGTATATTTTAACAGAGCTTCGATCTTGGCATTTGTGTTGACAGCGCTGCGCTTATATACCTTCCGCTCTCTACCACAAGATATCGGTAGGCTAACAGTCTCCGATTCATAATAATCCTCATATTTTGGCTCGAAGAAGACCCAATTACCTACATTGTCATCAAACATACCAATTTTAGGGTCATATACAATATCTTCAAGGGCAAGCTGCTCATTGACCTTAGCTCTTCGTGAAGTGATCAGCAGCACGTGCTTCTTCTCCACTGGGGTGCCATCTTCGTGCTTCATTTCACCAGAGCCTGAAACCCAACCATCAATCATATAATTTTTGCCGCTTCCAACACCTGCATAAATCATAATAAATTGATGTGGGGCAATGTCTCGATCATAATTTACTGCTTCTGATAAATAAAGTTTTCTTTCTGTTGTCATTGTTTGTTCCTCCTTATATTTTACATATTGCTATACTCATCCACGCAGCGGCGCAGACCATATGATATTTTCTCCATGCGGCGGATGACGTACAGGTCATATACATCCATACTATACGCCGATCTCCTCGCACATTTTGAAGATAGGATAATTATAGTCATGCACCAGTGTGCGGATGATATCCTCGCTGTCAT
Organism: Clostridia bacterium; assembly: GCA_017560175.1. GTDB lineage: Bacteria > Bacillota > Clostridia > Oscillospirales > Butyricicoccaceae > RGIG1902. The sequence continues at coordinate 3,855 of JAFYOK010000234.1, forward strand.
TTTATTTGAGGTAGCCGCGGTGCAACCATGCTTATGGGGTGCCCCTGTCCAATATATTCATGTGTCTTTTGAGAGAAACACATCATATTTATTAAATGCACGCCGTTCGGACAGATTGTGACAAAAAAATCCCCGACTTCTCATTATCAGAAAAGTCAGGGACTTAATTTTTAATTATTGGCTGCTTTATGATCTACCCAAAGCTCACATTGGCTGATGACGATCTGTACAGCATCTTCCATGTCTTCGGGGGGATATTTGTGTTTCTTCAGGAGTCGTTTGACCAAGCGGCGCATACCGGCTCTTGCACTCTCCTTCGTCTGCCAATCGATGGTACGGTTAACTCGAAGAAGATCCGTCAGCTCCTTGGTTAAAGCTACAAGTTCATCATGCTGGTAGAAATCCTTAATGGCCTGCGGCTTTGTCAGAGCATCATAGAAAGCAAGCTCATCTGCCGTAAGACCAAGTTTTTCACCTTCAGCTGCGGCATCAGCGATCTCCTTAGCCAGCTTCAGCAGTTCACCAATAACTTCCTCATTGGTAATAAGACCGTTAATATAGCGGTTCATGGCCGTCTTGATAATTTCAGAGAACTTCTCCGACTTAACAATATTGGTGCGGCGATACATGGAGACCTGTTCAGCAAGCAGCTTTTTCAGCAGTTCAACCGCCAAGTTGCGTTCTTTCATGTTGGCGATCTCTTCAAGGAACTTGGGATCAAACAGAGAGAACTGCGACTGCACATCAGAGAAGAGGTTAATGACTCCCTCACTTTGAACGGTATGCTTCAAAAGCTCATTGATGCGTTCATTGACCTCAAACAGGGTAAACTGCTTACCTGTACCATTGGAAACCAAGCGAACGATCATGGTTCTGACCGCTTCAAAGAAAGACTGCTCTGTACGGGATTTTTCATCTGCAAGGCTTCCGCAAAGAGATAATGCCTGTCTTAACAGCAGCGCTTCTCTAATAAAGACGTTCTGTGTTTTTTCATTATCGGGAAGGTCATGCTCGGCTACGTTTTTGCCAAGGATGAAGTTAACAGCACCTGTGATGGTCTTGGCTCTTTGCAGATCGGAACTATCCATAAAGGGCGAATAATCAAAACCATGGAAAATATCACGGCAGATCGACAGCTTCTCCATGAACTTCGGATAAGCCGCTTTGCCAACATCGGTATCACCATAGTTCTTCTTATCTCTGGCCGTATAGTCATTCATGGCTTGTTTGAGAGCAGCTGCAATGCCGACATAATCAACGACCAAGCCGCCTTCTTTATCCTTAAAGACTCGATTGACACGAGCGATGGCCTGCATCAGATTATGTCCCGACATGGGCTTATAGACATACATGGTGGCAAGAGAAGGAACATCAAAGCCGGTCAACCACATATCAACAACGATGGCAATCTTCAAAGGAGAGTCGTTATCCTTGAACTTACGAGCCATTTCGTCTTTATGGGCTTTGTTGCCGATAATTTCTCGCCATTCTTCCGGGTCATTGTTGCCCTGTGTCATAACAACAGCAATTTTTTCTGTCCATGCCGGTCGAAGCTCCAAAATACGCTTATAGATCTTCATGGCAATGGGACGGGAGTAAGCAACAATCATAGCTTTACCGGTCAGGATGCCTTCTCGGTAATTCTCATAATGGTCAAGGATGTCGTTAACCAAAGAGTTGACCGTCTGATCGGCACCTAAAATAGCTTCCATCTGGCCAAGCTCTTTCTTGCTCTTTTCAATAACATAAGGATCGGCGTTCTGTGCCAGGATGTCATATTCGGCATCGATCAGCCGCAAGGTGTTTTCATCCAGCTTGAGGTGAATGACACGGCTCTCATAATAAACCGGACGGGTAGCTCCATCCTCTACGGCTTGTGTCATATCATAGATATCGATGTATTCGCCAAAGACCTCACGAGTGCTTCGATCCTTGGAAGAGATCGGTGTTCCGGTAAAGCCGATATATGTAGCATTGGGTAAGCTGTCACGAATAATACGAGCTGTGCCGATGATGGTCTTGGCTTCAATCTCACCTTTATCATTCTGCTTGACAACGACCTTTTCACTCAGACCATAATGTCCTCGATGAGCTTCATCCGACATAACAATGATATTTCTTCGTTCAGACAGAGCTTCGCTGCTTTCTTCAAACTTCTGCATGGTGGTAAAAATAATACCATTGGCCTGTCGATTGGCAAGCAGCTCTTTCAGGTGCTTACGGCTTTCGGCATGCTGAGGTGTCTGACGAAGGAAATCTTTACAACGGGAGAACTGACCATAAAGCTGATCGTCAAGGTCGTTACGGTCGGTGATGACAACAATGGTCGGGCTATCCAATGCTTCCTGTAAATAATGAGCATAGAAAACCATAGAGAGGGACTTGCCGCTTCCCTGTGTATGCCAGAAGACACCGCCTTTACCATCGGTAACGGTAGCTCTCATGGTAGAAGCCACAGCTTTTTTAACAGCAAAATACTGATGATAACCGGCAAGGATCTTGAAGGTGTTCTGACCATCCACATTGAAGCAGATGAAGTTCTTCAGGATATCCAAAAAACGTGTTCTTTCAAATAAACCCTCAAAGAAGGTATCGAAGGCGGCATACTGGGTGTTCTCATAGCTGCCATCAGTTGTCTTCCATTCCATGAAGCGGTCTTCACCCGAAGTAATGGTACCGGCTTTGGAAGTGGTCATGTCACTCATAACGCAGATGGCATTATAAATGAACATGGAAGGGATCTCATGCATGTAATTACGCAGCTGACGATAAGCCTCCGAAGCATCGGTCTCTTCTCTGGAAGGTGACTTCAGCTCAACAACGACCAACGGCAGACCATTGACGAACAGAAGAACATCGGGGCGTTTTTCAGAGTTCTCAATGAATGTCCATTGGTTGGCTACGGTAAAGGTGTTATTGTCGGGATTGTTATAGTCGATCAGATAAACAAGGGTCGACCGTTCTTCGCCGCCATCAAAATATTTGACCGGGACACCGTTTTGCAGATAATCCATAAAGACCATGTTCTTCTGAAGGA
>JAFYOK010000235.1 GCA_017560175.1 Clostridia bacterium
TATTATGGGTCAAAACCAATGTGGGTCTCTTGGCCTGTGCAATGATATTTGCCATAACAAAAGTCTTGCCCGCACCGGTAACACCTAACATCGTCTGTTCCTGCAGACCAACCTCAACGCCTTTGACCAAGGCTTCAATCGCCTCAGGCTGACCTCCGGCCGGTTGATAGGGGGCGCAAAGTTTAAACTCTCCCATAAGCGCACTCCTTTCTTTGATTGTACTTCTGTTCTTTATTATACCACCGCGCATTTTAATTGTACAGACAAATTCCAAATGTATGTTCGTTTTTCTAAAAACATAACCCTATAGAAACTGCATCATCCTCAGTTTCTATAGGGTCGTAGTAAAGTTATTCTTACCGATAACTGCTGAAATATCCAGTTGCGGCCAACGAAATATAATCATTATCCGCAACAATAACATGATCGAGGAACGGCAAACCGAAACTTTCACAGAAGTTCATGATATACCGTGTTGTCTGGATATCCTCTCTCGAAGGCACCGCTGAACCGTTGGGGTGGTTGTGTGCCACGACAATGGCCGAAGCATTATACTTTATTGCAATTTCTGCAATACGGCGAGTACTGACCATTGTAGAATTAATATTTCCTTCTGAGAGTTTCACACAAGCAATCGCTTTATTTTTGTTATCAAGACATAACAGCAGAACAATCTCTCTTTCATACCCAAGAAAACGCGGCAGGAAATACGCACCAACCGATTCTGCTGAATCAATGATCTGACCATCCGTTTCATCCGATGCATACACGCGAAGGAGCGGCGGAATCATCTTGATCAATCCGGCCGACTTTGGTCCAATGCCTTCAACTTTAAGAAGTTCCTCATAAGGCGCGTCAAAAACTCCATGAAGAGAACCAAAAGTCTCGATCAGTTTATGTGCCAAAGGATTTGTATCCTGTCTTGGAATCGCATAATAAAGCAAAATCTCCAAAACCTCATGGGGAGCTAATGTTTCAATTCCGTGTTCCAAAAGTTTGGACATCATTCGCTGGCGATGACCATCATGTACAGACATAATTCTTATTCTCCCATCAACCGATAAAGTTTCTTTTCAAACTGCACACCTTCAATCGGCGGGGTACCCTGCTCGCTGGTGTACTTAGCACATTCCATAACAAACAGTGCTGCACTTTCAACAGCTGCTTTCAGACTCCAGGGCTGGTCTGCAAACAAGCGAGAAGTCAGCACAGAAGTGAACAGATCACCTGTGCCGGGATAATAGACAGGAATATGTTCATGAAAGAAAAATCCCAATTCGCCGGTAACTTTATCATAATAACCGGCACCTACCTGTCCATCTTTTGTCAGTCCGGTAACAACGATCTGTCTGGGACCACGGTCGGCCAAAGCACGCATATACTGCTCGGCAGCTTCCATAGAATCCGTATAACCATCAGCATCCATACCCAACAACAGAGCACATTCGGTCAGATTGGGAGTGATTACGTCAGCCTTGGCACAAAGTTTACGGATAGCAGTGGTAAATCCATCATTGAAAACAATAGAATAGGCCTTACCGTTATCACCCATAACAGGATCAACAATCATGCGGCAATCCGGCTTACCACAAAGTTCACGGAGCATCAATACCTGCTCGATCTGTTTTTCCGAACCAAGATAACCTGAATATATACCATCCAGCTGAACACCAAGCGACGCCCAGTTACGGATAAAGGGATCGATATCTTCTGTTAGATCGCGGAATGTAACACCCTTGAAGGCAGTGTGCGCTGAAAGAACAGCGGAAGGCACCGGACAACACTGGATGCCGCAAGCCGAAAGAACAGGAATAGCAGTGGTCAGTGCACAGCGACCAAAGCCGGATATATCATGTACGGCAGCTACTTTCTTTTGCATAATGATTGTCAACCTCACTATTTTATGCTATCTTAGAATAACAGAATAAAGTATTTGTTATAGAACAAATCCACATTTTATATCATTATAAAATATCCTGACTGAAAGTGCAAGAAGTCGGATTTCTTTATAATCAAGAGAGGTAGGTTTTCACATGAACAATTATGAAAAATATGCTGACATGTCCCCTCGTGCCGTACGCGAACTGATTCGTAATGGTGAGATCACTTCCCCCACTTCGGGCATGTGCGCCGGCTATGCCCAGGCCAATCTTGTCATCCTTCCTAAAGAAGATGCCTATGATTTTCTTCTGTTCACCCAGCGTAATCCAAAATCCTGCCCTATTCTTGAAGTTTCCGATGTTGGCAGCCGTGATCTCCCCTTTATTGCGCCGGGCTGCGACATCGCCACTGATCTGCCCAAATACCGTGTATATGAACATGGTGTTCTGACCGGAGAATACACTGATGTTTCTCAGTTCTGGCGTGACGATTTGGTCTGCTTCCTCATCGGATGCAGTTTCTCTTTCGAATCCGAAATGATCAATGCCGGTATTGAGATCCGTCATATCACTCAGAACTGTAATGTTCCCATGTACATCACCAATATTGATACTGTACCTGCCGGTAAGTTCAGCGGCAAGATGGTTGTCAGTATGCGTCCCATCCCCCATGAACAGGTAGTCAAAGCTGTAACTGTTACGGCTGCCCTGCCCAAAGTTCACGGTTCCCCCATCCACATCGGCGATCCCTCTGTTATCGGCATTAAGGATATCGATCATCCTGAGTTCGGTGATGCTGTTGAGATCAAGCCGGGTGAAGTTCCTGTATTCTGGCCTTGTGGCGTCACACCTCAGTCGGTAGTCATGAATGTCAAGCCTCCCTTTGTTATCACTCATGCCCCCGGTCACATGCTGATCACTGACATTAAAAATGTTGATCTGAAGGAGTAGTTCCATGAAGCGTCTCGTGCTCGGTGATATGAATAATGTCCGCGATCTGGGCGGATATCCTTGTCACGACGGTTATACCAAAGAGTTTCGTTTTCTCCGCAGTGGTATGCCTCGTGATTTAAAAGACAAAGACCTTCATCTGCTGCAGTCCAAAGGCATCACAACGATCATTGATCTCCGCAATATCTTTGAATGTACGCAACAGGAAGACCCTTTCCGCACATTGCCCGATTTCACCTATCACAATTGCCCAATGTTTGCAGATGGCGTTGTTCCTGCAGCGCCCGAAGAAATGGCTCCGGCATACCTTCGTTTAGCTACTACTCCCGATATTATTGCACCTGTATGGGAAGCTATTGCAGCTGCTGAAGATGGCGTTCTTTTCCATTGTACAGCAGGAAAAGACCGTACCGGCGTTGTTGCCGCACTGCTTCTCTGGATGGTTGGCGTTGAAAAGGCAGACATTCTGGCTGATTATATCGCTACGCAGGCTTATGTCCTGGAAGCCTACCGTAAAATGCTGGCAGACCATCCGGATTTCCCCTATTTTTTGACCAAAGCCGACCTCTCTTACATCGAAGAGTTCTATGATAACTTCACAGCCATCTACAGTGATCCAAAAACATACCTTGCTGCTATGGGTATCTCTGAGCTTAAAGCAATGCGTATTTTTGCCAAACTGCTTGGCCGTCCAATGCCTTTTATCGCTCACAAACTCGAATATCATGGACCTGAGCTTTCATCTGAACTTACGCTCCGCACCTATCAAGCAGATGATTATATGACCTACTATGATTGTTACAATTCTGCTTTCCGTCCCATGCGAGTGGCTTTGGGGCTAACACCTGAATGCTGTCCCAATTCGGATGAATTGTTGAATATCAAAGATGATATTTTCATTCTTGAGCAAAATGGCTGTCTTATTGGTTCAGTTACAGTGATGGATGGCGAAATCGATGGGCTGATCGTCCGGGAACATTTCCGCCATCAAGGCATTGGTCAGTCACTTTTGCACTTTGCCATTACTGAAATCCAAAAACGCAAACACTCCCCTATCACGCTTCATGTTGCCGAATGGAACCAAACTGCGCTTCGTCTTTATTTGAATAATAACTTTATCATTACCGAAAGTGAGATCATCCAGCGCTAAACAGCAATCCCCTATGGTTCATATGAACCATAGGGGATTTTTTATTCTATGAGAAGTCGTTCTTTTTCCAGTTCTTCCTTTTTACCATGAATGCGACCTGCTGCGTACAGCAACAGAGCCGCGCACAGAAGATTGATTTTTCCCAACGGATTTGTCAATCCTAATACCACATTAGCAATAGAAACACCACTCAGCATCTTGCCAATTTTATCGAGATGTCGAATCCTGGAATCCAGGTCGGACATCAAATCAAATGTGCCTTCTGATGCTTTTTTTCTAAAATAAACCCAGTTGAGTAAACGTCCCACCTGTTCTGCCCCGGTTTCCTTTACAAAACGAATATAGTCCTCATCTCTTTCATGGTATTCCAAACGGATACTATATTCTTCCGGTTCACAGGATGTAAACTCAAAACGCGCAAAACCAACATTATCCAAAACCCAACCTGCCCGGGCCAATTCATTGAGCCATTGTTCTTCTTTTTCAAACTCCCAGACCCAAAACCATTTTCGAATCACCTTGTGTGCCATTATGCCAGTTCCTCCTTCAGAATCTCTTCCCCATTGGCCACAAGTTGACGCAGACGGGCAAGTTCTGCTTTAAGAATATCCAATCCTTTGTCAGTCAGCTTATATTCCTTCTTTCGACTGTCTTTGTCGAACGGCAGTGGAGTGATCCATTCCTTTTCACAAAGAACATTCAATGCACCATAAAGTGTACCTGCTGCCAGGTGAACTCGTCCATCTGACAAACTTTCAACCTGCTGCATGATACCATAACCATGCTGTGGTTTATGTAAGGCCAAAAGAATATAATAGGTAGATTCTGTTAAAACAATATTCTGACTCATTTATCCTCCCATATATCGCCTTGCGATATATCTGTTTCCAGTATATCGAAAGACGATATAGTTGTCAATAAGAAAGGGCATCAAAATGATGCCCTTTCTATTCATATTCCATTATACAACAGACCACCCATAAGAGTCATATACGCCGGTGTCTGATTTTCCGTTATCCATTGGATGGGATGATCAAAATAATCGGCTGCTGTTTTGCCGACATCACCGCCCAAAGCCTCTATGGAATGACGCATCTGCTCCGGGAAGCGGCAAGGTTCACCATCAATTTTTGCACAACGGCCACAGAGATCACAGGTACCTGCCCAAAGCGCCAGACTCTTGGGGTGTGCTTCTTCGTACGCTGTCAGCCACAGCCGCAATTTGTTTTTCTCTTCTTCATGCGCTGCCAGCAGTTCCATTCCTGTCGTTCCGTCTTTGGGTACAAGAATGTGGGCAATCAAGCGAAGTGTATTATATTTTTTCCATATCTCCATAGGGTCTGTGCCAAAGGGAGGACACGACCATTTTCTACCATAGTTGGGACAACTGCGGCAAAGCGCTTCGAACTTGGGCACATCGACATAACCTGACAGATAATCCTCAACCGATGTTATTTGCTCCATACGGAATACCGTATACCCATCACATTCTCTGACAAATATCTTATTTTGCATTACATCCTCTTTTTACTGAAAAAGCCGCAGGGATCATACCCTGCGGCTTTCCTTGATTCGGCAAATATCCGAAAACTGTTTAAAACTTAGACCTCGCGGGAAGCCTTAACAACGACGTCGTGTGCGCCACCCTCAACGATGGATGTGGAAGAAACCAGAGTCAGCTTAGCCTTCTCACGCAGCTCGGGCAGAGTCAGAGCGCCACAGTTGCACATAGTCGACTTGACCTTGCTCAGCGTCTTGTCAACATTATCCTTCAGAGGACCTGCATAGGGAACATAAGAGTCGACACCCTCTTCGAAAGAGAGCTTCTTATCGCCGCCCAGATCGTAACGCATCCAGTTACGAGCTCTGTTGGAGCCTTCGCCCCAGTACTCCTTAACATAGGAGCCGTTGATCATCAGCTTTTCTGTGGGAGATTCATCAAAACGAGCAAAGTATCTGCCCAGCATGACAAAGTCTGCACCCATAGCCATAGCCAGAGTGATGTGGTGGTCAAATACGATACCTCCGTCAGAGCAGACAGGGATGTAAACACCGGTCTTTTCATAGTACTCGTCTCTTGCCTGGCAGACTTCGATCAGAGCTGTTGCCTGACCACGGCCGATGCCCTTGGTCTCACGGGTAATGCAGATGGAGCCGCCGCCGATACCGACCTTAATAAAGTCAGCGCCGCACTCGGCCAGGAACATAAAGCCTTCCTTGTCGACAACATTACCGGCACCGATCTTGACGGTGTCACCATAGGTCTCACGAACCCATGTGATAACTCTCTGCTGCCACTCGGAGAAACCTTCAGAGGAGTCGATGCACAGAACGTCTGCGCCTGCCTCCAGCAGAGCGGGGATTCTCTTCTCGTAGTCACGTGTGTTGATACCTGCACCAACAATGTATCTCTTCTCGGAATCCAGCAGTTCGTTGGGATTTTCCTTGTGCTCCTCATAGTCCTTGCGGAATACGAAGTAGAGCATTCTGCCATCCTCAGAAATGATGGGCAGCGCATTCAGCTTATGATCCCAGATGATGTTGTTGGCTTCACTCAGTGTGACGCCTTCCTTAGCGACAACCAGCTTTTCCAGCGGTGTCATAAACTCTGTGACCTTTGTGTCAGGCTCCATGCGGCTGACACGATAGTCACGGCTGGTGATCATACCAACCAGCTTGCCGTTAGCAGAGCCATCATCGGTGACAGCGATGGTGGAATGGCCTGTCTCTCTCTTGATCTTGAGGATATCAGCCAGTGTAGCCTCGGGGCTGACGTTTGTATCGCTGGGAACGAAACCGGCCTTGTAAGCCTTGACCTTAGCGACCATAGCAGCCTCATCCTCGATGGTCTGAGAACCATAGATGAAAGAAACGCCGCCGCTGCGAGCCAGAGCAACTGCCAGACGGTCACCGGAGACCGACTGCATGATAGCCGAAACCATGGGGATCTTCATCTCGATGGCAGGCTTTTCGCCCTTCTTATACTTGACAAGGGGAGTATTGAGCTTGACGTTAGCAGGAATATGTTCGCTGGAAGAATAACCGGGGATCAGCAGATACTCATTAAAGGTATGCGAAGGTTCATTGATAAAAATGGCCATGACAGTTCGTCCTCCTGTTTTTATATTGTTTATTATACATAACCGAATGTACTTTTACAGGGCAACCTGAAAGTACTAATATTTATAATATTCTATCACACTATTCCACAATACTCAACTGAAAAAAACAAAAGACCCCTTCGTTTAACTTGAATAATTTTTACGAAAACATCCCTTATATTTGTGCATTTTATTCAAACCACAGGCACAGTTTTCCTTTTTCTTCTAAAAGTTTCTGCAAACAAGGCTTTCTCACCTATCTGCTGCATATCCATATATTATTTCTTCACGGAGGTATATTATGGAACAATTCTGGAACCGTCACAAACAATGGCTGCTGCCGTCCATTGCTTTTATTCTTGGCATGACTATCTTCTATACCACCGGCAGCGGTCAGGCTATATTAACGGCAAGTGTCGATCGTCAGCTGCCGATTTATTGTGTACAGAAAGAAAACAAAGTCATTTCGCTCTCATTTGATGCCGCCTGGGGCAATGAGGATACCCAGCAGCTCATTGATATTTTGGAAAAATACAAGATTCATGCTACATTCTTTGTTGTTGGCGATTGGGTAGATAAATATCCCGAATCGGTTCGCGCTCTGGCCGATGCCGGACACGAGATCCATAACCATTCCGATGATCATCCTTACATGACCAAGCTGTCTGCCGATGAAATCATTGCGAATGTCACCGCTTGTGATGATAAGATCGAACAGATCACCGGTGTACGTCCCTTTCTTTTCCGTCCGCCCTATGGCGATTACAATGATACCGTCATCAATACCCTGCGTTCCATGGGACATTATCCCATCCAATGGGATGTTGACAGCCTCGATTGGAAAGAAACCGGCACACAGGATATCATTGATCGTGTATTGCAGAAAGCACGGCCCGGGTCGATCGTTCTCTTTCACAACGCTGCCAAATACACACCCGAAGCACTGCCTACTGTCATTGAGGGTCTGATTCGTGAAGGTTATTCCTTTGTCCCTGTTTCCGAGCTGATCTATCGTGACAACTACACCCTTGACCACACCGGGCGTCAGATCCCTGTAACACAATAGTTTAAAAAAGCCCCTCTTCGGTTTCCCGAAAAGGGGCTGTCTTTTGATTTTAGTTTTCGCTCAGTTTGAGTGCGCCGGTATTGCAGGTGCGAACACAAGCAGGCAGCATGCCATTTGCCTGACGGGTAGCACAGCCATCGCACTTGACCAGTTTTCCTTCAGTATCAAAGCGAGGAATGTCAAAAGTGCAAGCCGATGCACAGGCACGACATCCGATGCACTTCTCGCGTACAGGAATAACCAGACCCATTTCATTGACATACAGAGCTTCAGTCGGGCAGACCTTGACACAAGGTGCATCCGAACAATGATGGCAGGCACGAGTGGTATAACGAACCAGTCCGGTTTCTGTGGTTACCTTTTCATGGATGCGACAGGACAGCGCATCCGCTTCTGTCTCTGCATAATGTTGATCGATACAGGCAACAATGCAGGCCAGGCAACCCGAGCAATTCTTTTCATTACAGATAATCTTTGCCATAACTTAGCCCTCTTTCTTTTCCAGGCGGCAGCAATAGGATTTATAACCGGGGAAGCCGGAAATCGGATCATAATAGTTCTGATCCAGGATCTCATTGATATCCTTGTCCTTGGCGCCGTGATAAACATGAACAACGCCGGGCAGACCGGATGTATCATAAACCAGGGTCATTTCCATTGCACCGATGGGAGTACGCAGTACAACAGTCTCACCGTCTGCAATTCCCAGCTCCTTTGCCGTTTCGGGATGGAGCTCGATGACAGGAGTCTCTTCAAGGTTATTGATCCAGGGCAGACGATAGGTGCGCTTATGGAACAGCTGAGGCTTACGGCAACCGGTGCACAGAATGAGAGGATACTCATCCATGGGCAGGACTTCACGGAAATCACGATAGATCGGAAGTGCATCATGATAAGGCATATCACAATCTGCCAGAAGACGAGATGCAAACTCCATTTTACCGCTGGGTGTTTTGATATTGGAAAGGATCATTTCGCTGGTACGCATGACAGGCTTGGCCGCATTGGGCAGACCATCAGGTGCTGCACGCAGTTCTTCCAGCGACAGACCTGTAGTGCTCAGCGACATATGCAGGAAATCTTCGTAAGATTTGAGTACAGGATCACCAACCTCCAGGCCCAGACGGCCGGCCAGATCGAGAATGATATCCATATCATTGCGCACCTCTCCCATGGGCTCGATGATCGGCTGCAGGTCAACAACCATGCCTCTTCCCATCATCAGCAGCTGCTCACGCTCCAGTGCGGTGGCTGCAGGAAGAATGATATCGGCATAATCGCAGGTTTCGGTCTTGTACATATCGACATTGACAAAGAAATCCAGGTTCTCAAATGCTGCTTCGATATTGGAAGGCTGGGGCCACATGTGGTGATTCATACCGAACGCAATCAAAGTATGAATGGGATATTCACCCTTGCCCGAGAGATAGTCGGCCATACGAGTGACCTGTGCTTCGTAGAAGTTGCCAACAGCCCAAGCGGGGAATTCCTTATGACTGAGATCCTGATCGGCATCTACACGGTGCAGCGGATTGCTGAGGAATCCATTCTTGAAGCCTGCACGACCGGGACCGGGGCCACCAGTGCCGCCTTCTACGCCAAAGCTGCCGGTCAGCAGAATCAATGCCGAAATGGCACGGACATTCTGTACACCGTTGATATGGTGTACCATGGGCGAAGCCGACATCTGCAGACCAATAGGACCATTAGCAGCCAACATACGCGCAGCTTTAACGATCAGTTCGGCAGGAACACCTGTGATCTCTTCAGCCCTTTCGGGAGTAAACTGCATGGCATATTCGGCAAATGCCTCAAATCCTTCGGTGTATTTTTCAATATATTCACGATTCTCCAGGCCTTCCTTCAGAATGACATGTGCCATACTGAGCGCCAGCGCACCATCGGTGCCGGGAATGGGCTGAAGATGCAGTGTTGCGTGATCGGTGGTCGGTGTATGGCGAGAGTCAACAACAATAACATTGACACCTCGTTCGACCATGGACAGATAACCCTTGGAACCGGTATTGGCACGGGAGTACATCTGGTTAACACCCCAGATCAACAGTGTCTTGACCTTGGGCATATCGGGACGAGTGAAGCGGCCTGTCTTGCCAAAAATGCATTCCTGAGCCAGCATGACCGCATAAGCACAGGCACTGGATTCCGAACCATAGTTGGGTGTACCATAGGCATTGCAGAGTTCGCCCAGCTGATGGCGGAACCACTTGGGATGGCCGGCATAAACCATGGTATGCTTTGCACCATGCTTTTCCTTAGTTTCCTGCATTTTGGCAGCAATGGTGTCCATCGCCTCTTCCCATGTAATGCGCTCGAAGCGACCCTCACCTCTCTTGCCCACTCTCTTCATGGGATAGAGCAGACGATCGGGATGATACAAGCTCTGCTTGAGGGCTGCACCCTTAACACAGAGGGTACCCTGATTGGCTGCACCGAGATCATTACTGCCTTCAACCTTGATGATCTTGCCGTCTTTCATATAGGCATCAACAATGCACTGTTCACCGCAGAAACCGCAGATGGTACGCTTGACCGTAATACCGGTGTCTTCACCTGGGATCATGGCCTGCTTGAGTTCTTGAATTTTATCATTACACATATTTTCTGACCTTTCTCTGGACAGCATTTTATAGTTTAACCATACCCCTGTTATGCCACAAAGTCAATCTACTGCCGTAATTCATTTGAAATTTCAATAAGTATCCGAAGCTTCCCTTTTTTTACCTATGAATATAAGGAAGTCTTTGTATGCCCTGCCTATCTGTGGTAAAGTATATACAAACCTATACAGAAAGTGAGCGAATATTTATGGCAAAGAAAGTTATCGATTGCCTCGATCATTATTTCCATGGTCTGGGTTACAACTGTGCCGAAAGCACCCTTCGTGCCGCAAATGAGGCCTGGGAACTCAATCTGCCCGAGGAAGCTTTCCGTCTGATGGGCGGCTTTGGTGGCGGCATGGGTGTAAAGGGTGTTTGCGGCGGTGTCAGCGGTGGTGTTGCTGCCCTCAGCCATTACTATGTACGCATCTCCGGACACCAGAGCCCTCTGCTGATGGCTAAGGCCAAGATCTTCCAGGAGCTGGTTCAGGAGCGTCTGGGCAGCACAGCCTGCGAATATCTCATGCCCAAGTATCTGACCGAGAAGGAAAGCTGTATGCCTACCATCTCCCTCATCGCTGAGATCCTTGATGAAGTCAAGAATATGGAACTGGATATTCCTCTCTTCCTGCCCCGTAAGCTGCGTGTTCCCCAGTTTGAGCGTGCTTTGGCCGGCAATTGCCTGCGCCTTGATATTCGTTCGGCAGAAGACTATGCTGCAGGTCATATCGAAGGCACTGAAAGCCTACCTCTCAATCACTTGAAGGACGCCAAGCTGACTGCAACTCAGCCTATCGTACTCATTGCAAGTGATATCAAAACAGTTGAGGAAGCAGCTTCCATTCTTGAACCCAAGGGATACACAGAGATTTATTATTTTGACCCTGTCCTTTGGAAAGGTGAATGGAGTAAATAAACTTAAACGCATGACAAAAGCCGCAGGAAATCCTGCGGCTTTTGCTTTTCTATGGAGGTTATTTTTCAATCAGTTTTACAGCGTCCATAGGATAACGGCCAAAGATACGTGCAGCATCCATCAATGCCTGCATATTCTCTTCAGGTGTCTGTGCCGGCATCTGGCAGCCGGAGGTCAGTGTAAAGCCGTTGGGGGAATCCCAACCCTTGCGGATGCATTCACGTGCCGAACGCAGAACATCCTGTGGGGTACCCAGCTTCATAACTTCAACGGGAGGTACATTGCCCTGAATACCCATTTTGCCGCCAAGAACACGCTTGGCCTCTTCCAGATCTTCTACGTTGTCAAGGCTGAATGCACCGATGCCGGTATCACGCAGATCTTCCCACAATGCACGGCTGGTACCGCAGATGTGCAGGCCACAGCCGCCGCCAAGACTCTTGACATAATCAACATTCTGCTTGAAATAGGGCAGCGAGAACTTACGATACTGCTCTACACTAATCAGCGCTGTCGAGCTGACAGGATCGGGGAAACCAATGCCTACACCCATCTCGACCAAACGCTTGATGAGGCGATTGTTATTTTCAACGATGACTTCCATCAGCTGATGGATCTTTTCAGGCTTTTTGATCATACCGATCAGCAAATGCTCTGTACCCAGTACCATGGCCGCAATGGACAACGGTCCTGTGACCGAAGCGCTGACCGAAACCTCTTTGCCCAGGCGCTCCTGTACCTTCTTAACTGCATCTAAAATGATGGGCAGACGACCATCCTTATCGATATCGACCAGTTTTGCGTTGTCGATCTCACTCAGTTTGAGCGCAGGCTTAGCCAGCTGTGCAACATTATTCTTTGTATACTTGATCTCCGAACCCATAGCTTCGGCCATACCGCGCAGAGAAGTAGAGATGCCTGCACCATCTGAGCCAAATTTATGGTGGATATATTCCTCAACCTGACACATGATTTCCGAAGAGAAATAGTACTCATCCATACCAGCACCGATCAGATACGACATGGTCTCACCACCATCCAGGCAGGCAGGAATTCTGTCAACGGCCTTGCCCTGGCCATAAAGTGTGGTGCGTTCCAGGCTGGTCAGTTCATCTTTGGGAATCTCAAGACCATTCAGATAATCTTTGATAATATCCATAGCTTACAGTACCCCCTTGATCTCCTTCATCTTGCGGACAGCCGATGCAGCATCGGTGGTATAAGCATCGGCACCGATCTCATCAGCAAACTTCTGAGAGATGGGGCCGCCGCCGATCATGACCTTATACTTTTCGCGAATACCCTTTTCACAAAGCTTATCAATGACAGTTTTCATGCCGCCCATGGTTGTGGTCATCAGCGTCGACATGCAGATAAAGTCAGCATTCATCTCTTCTGCCGCAGAAACAAAATCGTCCAGAGGAACATCGCGGCCCAAGTCATTGACCTCAAAACCACCGGATTCGCTCATGATGCGAACGAGATTCTTGCCGATGTCATGGGTATCACCTTCGACAACGCCGATGACAACGCGGATTTTCTCCCCTGTCTGCTCCTGCTTAATGTGGGGCTTGAGGACATCAATACCTACATTCATGGCATAAGAGGCTGTCAGAACTTCGGGCAGAAAGTATTCACCGCTCTCATACAGAGCGCTGACCTGATCCATACCGGGAATCAGACCGCCATTGATGGTCTCAGCAGCATCATAGCCTTCGTCCAGTGCCTGATGGCACAGTTCCTCTACTGCTTCCTCTTCCATTTCGACAACATTTTCTGCAATAGCTGCAAAGAGTTTTTCCTTTTCCATTTTGGTTTCTCTCCTGTCTTTCCAATTCTATTCTTTAGGGAAGGTCATACAGGCTGCAAAGAGAGATTCATAGTTCTCACTTTCAGCCAACTCCATATATTCCATTTTCTCAGCAAGAGCCTCCATAGCCTGCCGTTCTTTTTCTGATAAGAGTGCCATATACGCACCGGTCTTTGAAGAATTACCCACATAAACCAGCTTATCGCGAACTTCGGGAGGAAGGATCCCTGTACCGATCAGCGAATCGACCGGCAGGTGTGCGCCGAACTGTCCAGCGATCAGCACACGGTCAAGATCATCCATTCCTATGCCGGCTTTATTGAGCAACGCCATAAAACCCGACAGAATCGCACCCTTGGCCAGCTGAACCTGACGAATATCATCCTGGCCAATAATCAAACCATTGCCTAAATTAAATGCACGCTTAACCCCCTGCAATACCAGACGATCATCAGCACCCGGGCCGTTATCACTTTTCTTGACAAATACGCCTGATGGCTTGATATAGCCATTTTTCAGCAATTCACGCAGAGCGGCAAGAATGCCACTGCCGCACAGACCGATGGGGGTGCCGCCACCAATGACCGTCAATTCTGTATGATCGGACAAGATGCGGATATCTTCTACAGCACCATTCGCCGCACGCATGCCACAGCTGATATTGGCACCTTCAAGCGCAGGACCGGCTGCACAGGAACAGCAAAGCAGCTTTCCATGGCTGGCCAGTACGATTTCACCATTGGTACCAATGTCAATAAAAAGGGTATTGCCCGGCGCATGAAGCATATCACAGACGTGCGCACCGGCAACGATATCCGAACCAATATAAGCTGAGACCTGAGCAAGACAGTAAAGCTCTGCTCCTTTACAGATGTTTAATCCGATTTCCGCACATTTTCGTTGTTGTGCATCCTTAAAAACAGGCGTGTAAGGTGCTTTTCCCAAAGGGCGGGCATCTACACCAAGCAGCATGTGGGTCATTGTACAATTCGCAGCCACAGCCACGCTGTGAATATTTTCTGGTTCTGCAGACGCTGCAACGCAGGCTTCTTCGATCAGGCGATCCAACTGAGATACAATGGCCGATTGCAGATGGCCTATGCCCTGCTCTCCTTCGTTGTAAAGATATGTGATACGAGTCAGAACATCCAGACCAAACTGCTTCTGGGCATTGACCTCCGAAGCCGAAGCCAGTTCTTCTCCTGTGCAAAGATCAATCAGTGAAGCAACAACAGTTGTTGTACCAATATCAACAGCAACACCAAGACCATCAGCATAAACATCTTTTTCAAACTCGGGAACATAGCCGTAGGTCAACACCTTACTGCCCTGTTCTTTTTTAGGTAATTCCAGCACAAGGTCATCCAGTACCTTTACCATGCAGGCCAGACGAATACCGTTATCGATCTCCTCCGGCTTCAAGAAGTCTCGTTCCTCAGCAGTTACTGCCGAAGGTATACCTTCCAGGATACGGATACGACATTTACCACAGATACCCACACCGCCACAGGGATTTTCGATCAGTACATCAGCGGCGCGAAGGGCGCGAAGCAGATTCTCCCCCTCTGCACAGGTAATAGTCTGTCCGCTTTCGGGAATATGAAGAAGGGGCATTATTCTTCACGCTCCTTCAGCACTTCCAACATGGTGCGGATATTGGCTAGTGGTGAACGCATACCCAAACCACAGGCCGGCGAAATAATATCAAAACCATTGTCAGCGGCAAAATCGGTCAATATGCGAACTTTTTCGGGTTCACCAAACTCCAATGTATAGGTGCTGATATTGCCCATCAGCAGTCGCTCGGGCAGCGCCTGGCGTGCCTCACGAATGGGTACGATGGAATCGAAACTCAGAACATCACTGATGATTTGATCTGCCTGAGGATATACCTGACGCATAGAGCCACAGATATGAACAATGACTTTGGCTCCTGCTGCTTTGAGGGGTTCGATCAGGCGATTGAGATAAGTTACAGTAAACTCTTCAAAATATTTCGGACCGAGAATTTCGCCTGTACCACTGGGATCGGAAATGGTGATGATATCGGCACCGGCTTCGATCTGAGCCAGGCCAAAAGCAATCAGATGATCGGTAACATGCGTCATCAGCGCATGGGCATCGGCATTCTTTTTGCGAAGTTCTTTAAAGAAAATAGTCGGCTCAATCAGAGAACTGGCCGTGCTGACCGGACCGGTCAGATTACCGATGATCGGTACATCGGGAAGCTCTGCACGAAGGAGCTCAATGGCATCCAAAACCACACCGCTGCGGCCGCTGTGCACTTCTGCCGAAGGCAATGATGCCCAATCGGAAGTCGTTGTCAAGACATATTCGGACACATGTGGTTCGATGGCTTCTGTGCCCATATTGACCTTGGCACCCATGCTTTCGGCTTCGACGGTCATGCAAAAGGGCACACCAACATTTTCAAAACAGCCGGATGTATACGCTGTCTTGGCCAGATATGCCATGGCACGCGCATCTGTATGCGCTGTGGGCAGAAAGACACCGCTCTGCTCCATCAATCCGGTGGTAATCATATTCATCATACCACCGGGACAAATGCAGGATGGACGGTCGACAGATTCTTTATTTAAAATGGAAAACAAACGTTCTTTAGCATTCATATCGGTTTCCCTCATTTTATTTGAGCCGCAAGCCCTGCAGAGCAGGGCCGGGACAGAAGTTTTTATTTTTCAAGCAGGTCTGTCCTGCAAACCGCACCTTTCCTCGTACGGCCATTACAGCTTGATGATATGTAAGACCATCAAGCAGATCATAGTCATATATCTCTGCAAGATCAGTATCGATCAAAGCAAAAGCTGTTTTAGGACAAAGATGAATCAACACATCTTTCGGTAGCTTCCGATCCAGCATCTGCAGCATCGGCAAGGTGAAGGTCTTGACCATCTGCTCGGCCAATTTGGGACCAAGGATATTTACGCCGCCGGTAGGGTCGGCATAGCTGAACATCTGCACACCTGCACCTTGTGCCGCTTCGATGTAGGTCAGCAGATCGGCACGCAGCTTTTCAAAAAGCCTCTCTGCCAGTTCGGGTGTCTTTCGAAGTATGCGAAAAATCACCATTGGCTCGATCAGACTGCTTAGGAGTGTAAATGGGCCTGTGATCTCCAGAAATACGGTTTCCCCTTTTTCATGCAGAATCCGACAGGCACCTATCACCTGTGCCATACGTCCAACCGTGGGATCAACAGGTGGGCTCTGCAGTAATTCTTCTGCATATTTGTAAACATATTCAGCAACACGAGGGCCATTATGAACATCACCATATCGAATCTTGGCTCCCAGAGCTTCCGCTTCCACAGTGTGACAGAAAGGCAATGCACACCAGGCTGCACCCGTCTTTTCCTTTATATCCACAGCTAATGCAGCCATAGCCTCTGCCTGCAGATGCACTTCGGGAAAGGAATGGCTATCACACACGGAAAGATCCTGCCCTATTCCCGACTGTAGATATGTACATGGATAGTCGCGAATCATGTTTGCTCCCCCCAGTCTTCATTGGCTTTATCATATCACAGTTTTTCTTCCGTATATAGATTTATTTAAAAAACCAATAACTATAAAAAGAAGATTTGAAAAAACAATTTCAAAATAAATTGCCCCTATGCTATTCTTTAATTAGGTATGTTCCTTAAATTTATATAGTATTTGTGAGGTATTTCTATGAAAGCCAAAGAACCTACACTGGTCGTTACTTTTGCCAATACACCTGATGCCATCGCCATGGAAATGTTCTGCAAGCAGAATGATCTTCCCGGCCGTCTGATCCCTATCCCCGGTGTCCTCAAGGCCGGCTGTGGCCTGGCCTGGAAGGCTCCTGCTGATCAGGAGGCGCTGATTACCGAAAAACTGCAGGCACACGGCACAAAGTATGCCGAGATCCATGTAATCGAACTCTAATCTGAAAGGGGTCTTTTCCGATGATCTATCTTGATAATGCTGCCACTACCATGGTCAAGCCCCAATGTGTCATCGATGCCGTGATCGGTGCCATGAGCTCCATGGGCAATGCTTCCCGCGGTGCCCACGGCAGCGCTCTGCAGGCATCCCGTACCGTTTATGATACACGCTGCAAGCTGGCCAAGCTGTTTGGCTGTACATCCCCCGATCATGTTATCTTCACCTGCAATTCCACCGAAGCGCTGAATATCGCTATCTCCGGCGCTATCCCCGCAAACAGCCATGTTATCTCCACCGATCTGGAGCATAACTCCGTTCTGCGTCCTCTTTACCGTCTGGAAGAAGAACAGGGTGTTGCCCTTTCCTTTGTGCCTGCCGATCTGCAGGGCAATGTCGATTATGCCGATTTTGAAAAGCTGATCCGCCCCGAAACCAGCGCGATTGTCTGCACGCATGCCTCCAATCTGCTGGGTACTAAGCTCGATCTGGTGCGTATTGGTCAGATCGCCAAGGCGCATGATCTTCTGCTTATTGTCGATGCATCTCAGACAGCCGGCGCTGCTGAGATCGACATGCAGGCTATGAACATTGACATTCTGTGCTTCACCGGCCATAAAGGTCTGATGGGTCCTCAGGGCACCGGTGGCCTCTGTGTTCGCGATGGCCTGACCCTTCGCTCCTTCAAAGTCGGCGGTTCGGGCATTCACTCTTATGAGAAGCACCAGCCTGTCGAGTTCCCTTCCTGCCTGGAAGCCGGTACCCTCAATGGTCACGGCATTGCAGGTCTTTCGGCTGCGCTCGATTATCTGAACGAAGTTACTGTTGAAGCCATCGAGGCCAAAGAACACGAACTGATGATGCGCTTCTATGAAGGTGTTTCCAAAGTCGAAGGTGTTAAAGTCTATGGTGATTTTACCCAGTCCCGTACTGCCATCGTCACCCTCAACATTCGTGATTACGATTCGTCCATGGTTTCTGATGCGCTGTCGGAAGACTATGGCATTGCCACCCGTGCCGGTGCGCACTGCGCTCCCCGTCTGCATCAGGCGCTCGGTACCACTGCCCAGGGTGCCATCCGCTTCAGCTTCTCCTGGTTCAACACCATCGAAGAGGTCGATGAAGCCATCCGTGCCATTGCCGAACTGGCCGAAGAAGAATAAGCCTTGTATCCCTTTTTACATACAAGAAAACGTTAAAGCACAACAGCCCCAAATTTTAAGGAGGAAATCTGTATGTCCAACTACGTAGAAATGTGGAAAGATCTCGGTATGGATCTCGAAACCCATGACCTGCTCTGCCAGGTTCTGCCCACTGCTGTCGGCGATGTCTTCCTGTCGCAGGAAAACCGTCCTCAGGGCATGGATTTCTGGGATCTGGTTATCTCGGAAGTTCACGGCATCCGTCCTGCCGAGCTGATCGAAGCACAGAAGGAAGGCCGCAAGGTCTTTGGTACCTTCTGCGTCTATGTTCCCGATGAAGTTATCGTTGCTGCCAAGGGTATCGTCACCGGTCTCTGCGGCGGCTCTCAGTTCTGGGTTCCCGATGGCGAAGCCGTCCTGCCCAGAAGCATGTGTCCCCTGGTAAAGGCTTCTGTCGGTGCCCGTCTGGGCAAGACCTGCCCCTTCTTCCGTATTGCTGATATGTATGTCGGTGAGACCACTTGCGATGGCAAGAAGAA
This sequence comes from Clostridia bacterium, assembly GCA_017560175.1. Classification (GTDB taxonomy): domain Bacteria; phylum Bacillota; class Clostridia; order Oscillospirales; family Butyricicoccaceae; genus RGIG1902. The sequence continues at coordinate 19,098 of JAFYOK010000235.1, forward strand.
AGCTTATGAAATCCTGGGCCAGGATGTTCCCATGCATATCATGGATGTTCCCCAGATGAAGCGTGAGAAGGATATCCTCAAGTGGAAGGATGAGATCGCTGAGTTTGCCAAGGTCGTTGAAGAATTCACAGGCAACAAGATCACACCCGAAAATCTGGCCGAAGCCATCAAGATCCACAACGAAAAGCGCAAGGCTCTGCAGCGTGTTTACAACTGCAGAAAGTCTGAATGCCTGCCCATTTCCGGCCGCGATGCGCTGCTGATGACACAGATCTCCTTCTTCGATGATCCTGTTCGCTGCGCTCAGATGTGCAACCGTCTGGCAGACGAGCTGGAGAAGCGTATTGCTGACGGCGTTTCTGTTGTTCCTGCAGGTACAAAGCGTATCCTGATCACAGGCACACCTCTGGCTGTTCCCAACTGGAAGCTGCACAACATCATCGAGACCAGCGGCGGCGCTGTTGTCTGCGAAGAAATGTGCACAGGTACACGTTACTTTGAAAATCTGGTTGATGAAACCGGCACAACGCTGGATGAGCAGTTCATGGCTCTGTCTCAGCGCTACATGAAGACCAACTGTGCTTGCTTCACACCCAACACCGGCCGTATCGACGATATTCTGCGCCTCTGCAAGGAATACAAGGTCGACGGTGTTATCGACTGCAGCCTGAAGTTCTGCTGCCTGTACGATACAGAAAAGTACGCCGTTACCAATGCCCTCAAGGATGCCGGTATCCCCGTCCTGAGCCTGGAGACCGACTACGCCGATACAGATGCTGAGCAGCTGCGCACACGTGTCAGCGCCTTCATCGAGCTGATCAATGGAAGAGAATAAGGTTCGCTGGTACATCCTGTTCCGAAGCTATGAGCAAGGTCTGCATCTGTTGGATCTCCTGCGACAGGATGGCATCAAAGCCCGCATCGCCCCGGCTCCGAGAGCCATTCAGGGTGAACTTTCCTGCGGCATGTCAATTCTTTTAGAGCCGGATGCTCTCGATGCAGCCAAAGCCTGTATTGAAAAACACAAGGCTCCCCATCATGCCATTGTCCCGCTGGAAGGCCAGATCAAGGCCAAGCGTGACCGTTATTGTTGATCCTCTGCCCTCGCCTGCTGACCAGGCGAGGGCTTTTTTATTTCGCATCTCTATGCTATACTCATTTCAAAGGAAGTGAACTATAATGAAAAATACATTGGCCGCCGCTGTACTGACCGGTGGAAAATCCAGCCGTATGGGCACCGATAAAGCCTTTCTTCCCCTGCCCGATCATCCCGGTGAAACCTTTCTGTCCCACACGCTCCGCTTGGTTGAACATTTTCCTTCTACATTCCTTTCGGTAGCCAAGGAAGACGATAAATACCTACCCTTCGGTATCCAACAGGTTGCCGACCACTGGCCGGAGATCGGCCCCATGGGAGGTATTGCTTCCTGCCTTTCAGCTACCGATGCCGATGCATTGCTGATTCTGGCCTGCGATACCCCCTTCCTGTCCGAGACATTGATCGCTCGTCTCGAAGCGGCATGGGCCGATCATCCCGATGCGCAATGCATCTACTGCACCGATACTGATGGACGTATGCAGCCGCTTTGTGCCATTTACGCAAAATCTGCACTGCCTTTTTTCCTGGATGCCATTGAACGACAGAAATATGCTTTGCGTTATGTCATCGATCAGCTGAACACTTTCCCTTTGCTGTTGGATGCAGCACTGGCCTCCCAGGCCGCCGCCAATATCAACACCCCGGAAGAATATCGTGCCATGGAAAAATCTCCCCTTTTATGATAAAATAGAGCAACGTTATTTCCTACATGGAGGAACCCACAATGACAGACGCACAACGCAGAGCCGCTGCGAAACAATTTGTTGCCGACTGGACAGCACGCGGTGATGAAAAACAGGATACACAGACTTTCTGGCTCACCTTGCTGCAAAAGGTATTCGGTGTTGAAGATGCCGATAAGATGATTTCTTTTGAGCTGCCTGTAAAACTGAGCCATACCAGCTTCATTGACGGATATATCGCCTCTACCCATGTACTGATCGAACAGAAAAGCCTTGGTGTAGATCTTCGCAAAGGCTCTAAACAGTCAGACGGTTCTCTGCTGTCTCCCTTTCAGCAGGCGCGCCGCTATGCAGGTTTCTTGCCTCATAATCAGAATCCCAGATGGATCGTCGTCTGTAATTTTGCCGAGTTCCATATCCATGATATGAACCGCCCCAATGA